>DASXSZ010000023.1:0-2982 GCA_036505735.1 Solirubrobacterales bacterium | reverse complement strand
GGCATCAGGTTCGCGATGAAGACCTGCTTCTCGCGGTCCTTGGGCTCCATCACGTAGGCGCCCGGCGATCGCACCAGCTGCGTGACGACGACGCGCTCGGTGCCGTTGATGATGAAGGTGCCGCGGTCCGTCATCCACGGGAAATCGCCCATGAAGACGGTCTGCTCGCGGATCTCGCCCGTCTCGCGGTTTTGGAAGGCGACCTTGACGTTCAGCGGCCGCGAGTAGGTCATGTCCTTCTCGCGGCAGTCAGCCACCGTGTTGGGCGGCTCGTCGAACTCGAAGTCCCCGAAGACGATCGCCAGGTTCCCCGTGTAGTCCTCCGTCGGGGAGACGTCGTCGATGGTCGCTCGCAGCAGTCCCTCCTTCGGGTCGACCAGCTCCGCGAAGGACTTCCGCTGGATATCGATCAGATGTGGGACGTCGAGGGGGTTCTTTAGGCGGGAGAAGCTCCTACGGGTTACGGGGGCAGCGTTGGTTCGGGCCAACTGGGCGACTCCTCAAAGTATTCGAAGGGTTGTGAGACCGCGCAAAAATCAGGCAGCAGGGCTCACCGGCGCGCGAACCGTGCATACTAACGCACGGCAACCCTTTGGTCAAGGGTTGCTAACACGCCCCGGTTGGGGCACGTGCCGGGATCTTACTCCCATTTCTGAGTGATCGGGACGTTTGCGTCAGCTCGGCTTCGCCATCAACGGCCGCCACAAAACCGCGGCCGGATCTACTTGATCTCGGCGGTGCCGCCGGCCTCCTCGATCTCCTTGAGCAGGCCCTCGGCCTCCTCACGCTCGACGCCCTCCTTGACCGGCTTCGGCGCCTCATCGACCAGCGCCTTCGCCTCCTTGAGGCCAAGGCCGGTGGCGGCGCGGACGACCTTGATCACGCCGATCTTCTTGTCGCCGGCTCCGGTCAGGACGAGGTCGACCGTCCCGGCCTCCTCCTCGCCCGCGCCGTCACCGGCCGGGCCAGCTGCTGCGGGCGCTGCGGCCGCGACGGCGGTCGCGGAGACACCGAACTCCTCCTCGAGCGCCTTGATGCGCTCGGAGAGCTCGAGCACGGAGATGTTCTTGAGCTCCTCGATCCACTCCTCGGTGGTCACCTTGGTGGCCATCTAGTCTGCGTCCTCCTTGTTCTCGGAATCCTTTGAAGCCTCCTCTGAAGTCTCTTCGCCGATGTCGGCGTCGCCCTCCGTGGTCTCGGCCGCCTCGCCCTGGCCGGCGTCCTCCCCCTCGGGCGCCTCCTCTTCGGTGCTCTCCTCGGGGGACTCGCTGGGCTGGGGATCGGCGGGGGACTCCTCGGCGTCCGCGGTGGGCTCCTCGGCGGCGGGGGGCGCCTCGCCGCTCACCAGGCCCTGCTCTGCGATCTGGCCGAGCTGCAGGGCCAGGCCCTGGATCATCGACCCCAGTCCTCGGACCAGACCGGTCAGCGGGCTGGCGACCACTCCGGCGAACTGGGCGTTGAGCTGCTCTCGGCCCGGGAGGCGGGCGATCGCCTTGAAGGAGTCCGGATCGAGAGACTCGCCGTCCATCAGGCCGCCCTTGTAGTCGAGCAGCTGCCACTCGGATCCAAGCCGGTAGATCGTCTTGGCCGCCAGCGCCGCGTCGCCCTTGACGAAGGCGAGCGCGGTCGGGCCCTCGAGGTGCTGCTTGAGCTCCTCCGTCCCGGCAGCTTCGGCCGCGCGCAGGGTCAGCCGGTTCTTGACGATGCGGAAGCGCGTGTCGGCGTCGCGAAGCCCCGAGCGGAGCTCGGCCGCCTGCGGCACGCTGATCCCGCGGTAGTCGACCGCGAAGATCGCCTCGGCGTCCTTGAGCTCTGAGGCGAGCTCCTCGACGACTGCTGTCTTCTGCTCTCTGTCCATTCCTGTCTCCGCGTGCCCGGCCCCGCCGAAAAAAGACCCGCACACAGGCGGGCCAGAGCGGGCGGTCGGGCGACCGGGTGACTCTCGCTCACCTGCGCCGGACTTCCGGACCCGCTTCGTACGGTCCCGCCGGCGGTCTCGGGCGGCAGTTCTCGTGGGGGGAGTCTAGGCGGTCGCCGCCTCCTCCGCCCCCTCGGGCGCCGGCTCCACTGCCTCGCCATCGGTCTCGCCCGCCTGGTCCGTCGACGCGGCGCCCGCGCCGGCCATGATCTCTCCGCGGCGGGTCCGGCCGGGATCGACCCGGATGCCGGGCCCCATCGTCCCGCTCAGCGTGATCGAGAGGATGTAGCGGCCCTTGGCGGCCGCCGGCTTGGCCCGGATGATCTCCTCGATCACCGCGGCGTAGTTCTCGAGCAGGTCTGTCTCCTCGAAGCTCGTCTTGCCGATCGCCAGGTGGACGATCGCCTGCCGGTCGGTGCGGTACTCGACCTTGCCGGCCTTGGCCTCGTCGACGGCCTTGGCGATCTCCTCGGTGACGGTCCCGACCTTCGGGTTCGGCATCTTGCCCTGGGGACCGAGGATGCGCCCGAGCTTGCCGACCTTGGGCATCTGCGACGGATGGGCGATGGCCACGTCGAAGTCGGTCCAGCCGCCCTCGACGCGCTCGGCGAGGTCGTCGGAGCCGACGAAGTCGGCCCCCGCCTCGGTGGCCTGGCGAGCCTGGTTGCCCTCGGCGAAGACGGCGATCGTGACGTCCTTCCCCAGGCCCTTGGGCAATGCCAGGGTGCCGCGGAGCTGCTCCTCCGCGTGACGGACGTTGACGCCGAGCCGGACGTGCAGCTCCACGGTCTCGTCGAACTTGGCGCCGGCCGTCTCCTTGAGCAGGTGCATCGCCTCGGCCGGCGGGTACGCCCGGGTGCGGTCGATCCTCTCGTAGGCCTCGCGATAGCGCTTGCCGCGAGCCATCACAGCCCCTCCACGGTGACGCCCATCGAGCGGGCGGTGCCGGCGATGATCTTGGTGGCGGCGTCGAGGTCGTTGGCGTTCAGATCGGGCATCTTGCGCTCGGCGATCTGGCGGGCCTGGTCGACCGTGATCGAGCCGACCTTCTCGGTGTGGGGCTC
>DASXSZ010000022.1:0-12779 GCA_036505735.1 Solirubrobacterales bacterium | reverse complement strand
GGCGACATCGGCGCGACGCTCACCGCGATCCGCCAGTCGGCTTCGGGCGGTGCGCCGCGGAGCTCACGCTGGGTCGAGCACCTCCGCAGGATCGAGACCGAGAAGCGGGCCGAGGAGGCTGAGCTGCTCGAGGACGGGCGGGCCCCGCTGCACCCGATGCGGGTCTACGCGGAGCTCGGCGACTTCCTCGACCGGGACGCGATCGTGGTCGGCGACGGCGGCGACTTCGTCAGCTTCGCCGGGCGGGTCTGGGAGACCTGGGAGCCGGGCACCTGGATGGACCCCGGCCCCTACGGCTGCCTGGGCGCCGGCCCCGGCCAGGCGATCGGCGCAAAGCTCGCCCACCCCGAGCGGCAGGTCTGCCTGCTGCTCGGCGACGGCGCCTTCGGCTTCTCCGGGATGGAGTTCGACACGATGGCCCGCCACAACCTGCCGATCGTCGCCGTGATGGGGAACAACGGGATCTGGGCGCTCGAGCACCACCCGATGAAGTTCCTCTACGGCTACTCGCTCGCAGCCGAGCTCCGGCCCGGGACCCGCTACGACGAGGTCGTCTCGGCGCTGGGCTGCCACGGCGAGCTGGTCCGCTCCCCCGACGAGCTCCGCCCGGCGCTCGACCGCGCCTTCGCCTCGGGCAAGCCCGCGCTGGTCAACGTGCTCACCGACCCCGAGGTCGTCTACCCGCGCCGCGCGAACCTGGCCTAGGTCCGTTACCAGTCGAACGGAGGACATCATGGAGATGGAAGGGAAGGTCGCGCTGATCACCGGCGCAAGCGGTGGCATCGGCGCGGCGGTGGCGCGCAAGCTGCATCAGGCCGGCGCGTCGGTCGGACTGCTCTCGCGACGAGGGGACGACCTCGGGCTCGAGCGTTCGCTCGGCTTGGCCTGCGATGTCCGCGATCGCGGCGCGGTCGGCAGCGCCGCGGACGCTGTCGTCGATCGCTTCGGCCGCCTCGACGTCGTGGTCGCGAACGCCGGCCTGGGCGCCTACGGGCCCTTCCTCGAGCTCGACCCGGAGCGGCTCGAGGCGATGATCGACGTGAACCTCAAGGGCACCCTCTACACGGCGGCGGCGACGCTGCCCCACCTGATCGCGGCGGGCGAGGGAGACTTCGTCTCTCTTGCAAGCGTGGCCGGCCTCCGGGCCCTCCCTGGTGAGGCGGTCTACAACGCGTCGAAGTTCGGCCAGGTGGGCTTCACCCGCGCCCTCGACCATGAGTTGCGCGAGCGGGGTGTGCGAGCCACCTGCATCTGTCCCGGCGGAGTGAAGACGAATTTCGCCATCGGGGCCGGTCGTGAGGAGGGCGATCCCGAGCTCGAGGGCATGCTGACGCCGGACGAGGTAGCCGACGTGGTGCTGTTCACGGTGACGCGGCCCAGGGGAATGCGGGTCCTGACCACCAGCTTCCGCCCCATGACCGAGCCGTCGTGGGGTTGATTGCACTCAGGGTCGGAGCCGAGGAGTACTCTGGAAGAGAGCATTCGCCCGACGGCTCTTCCCTCTTCCCTCGCGCGAATTCGTCCAGAGGGTCAGGAAGGTGGAGCTAGATGCCCGAGACGACTGTTGAGCCGGCCGCGGCGGATTGGACCTGTTCTCGCTGTGAGGTGACCGTCAGCTGGATGGCCGAGGTCGAGCGCCCGGAGCTGCCCGCGACCTGGATCCGCGAGGACGGCGAGCTCTACTGCCTCGTCTGCCGTCGTGAGCGGGCCGGGGAGGCCGCGTTGGCTCGGCTCGACGAAGAGACTTCGGCCGAGCGCCGCGGGCAGGTCGAGTCGCGCGCCCGGATCGAATTCGAGTTGAAGCGTCGCCCCGAGCGCGAGGACACCCGGATCGCCAAGGCCTGCCACACCTCCGTGAAGGCGGTGAAAGAGGCGCGCGTCCGGCTCGGGCTGCAGTCGAGGCGCCCGGCCGAGCCACGCGCGTAGGGCGGCGGGTTAAGCGGCCGGGGCTGGAAGCGCCTGGGTCGGCGCCCGCCGCAGCCAGAGCCGGTCCACCAGCGCCCAGCTCGCGAAACAGAGCGCGCCGCCGGCGGCGGTCGCCGTCAACAGTGCCCCGGCGGCGGCGGAGGCCGCCACGCCGTTGGTGCCGAGGATGAGGACTGCCGCGGCCGCGCCCAGGCTCGGGCCGACCGGGAATAGCCCGACCACGGCCAGACCGATCAGCAGCGCGGTCGAGTCGAGCACCGAGGCGTCGACACCGCTCCAGTTGAGGAGCAGCCAGTTACGCGCGATCTGGAGCACCACCGCAACGCAGACCAGGGCGATGATCCGGCTGCGGCCCTGCATGCCGCGCAACACGGCGATGCCGGTCCAGAAGCCCTCGCGCCGGTTCCGCGCCACTCGCTGCATGCCGCCGATCACGGCCGCCATGAAGGCGAAGCAGACCAGCGGCACCCACCAGGGGACGCCCAGAGGCCCGACCAGGGTGAAGGAGCAGATTGCCGCGAGCGCCGCCTCGATCACGACAATCGGCAGCTCGGCGGCAAGCAGCACCGGGGCGCGTGGGCAGTCGGTTGGGGCCGAGCGCCGCAGCGCGGCGATCCGCACCGCCAGGCCGAACTGGCCGTTGAAGACGTTCCCGAGATAGCCGATGCTCGAGGCGCGGTAGGTCCGCCGGCGGCCGACGCTGCCCCCTGCCGCATCGATGCAGACATTCCAGGCCTCGCTGCGGGCGAGCAGCCAGAAGACGTGAAGCGCGACCGCGAGGCCGAGGACCCAGAACGGCGCGGAGCGGAGCGCGACCACGAACTCGTGACCGTGACCTGCAAGCCCGATCGCCAGCGCGATCGCCACCAAGGTTCCCCCCGCCAGGCTCACCGCGGTGGGGTGCCGGCGAAACATCGATCGGATGGCCGCCACCCGTGCGCGGATCAAATGGACCGACTCATTCCCACACAGCCTAACCCTCCTGGCCCATCCCTACACTGGGTCGGTGACGAATGTCGAGTCAGCGGGCGCACCGGCTTGGACATGTGCCCGTTGCGACATGACGGTCAGCTTCTCCCCCAAGGTCGAGCGCCCTCGCCTGCCGGCCACCTGGGTGAAGGAGGACGGCGAGCTCTACTGCCTCTCCTGCCGCCGGGACATGGCGGGCGAGGCGGGGCTCGACGGCGTCGACGAGGACACCCCCTCGCAGCGGCGGCAGCAGATCCGCTCCCAGGCCCGCATCGAGTTCGAGATCAAGCGCGATCCCGACCGCCAGGACAACGTGATCGCCAAGGCCTGCGGCACGTCGACCTTCTCTGTGCGAAGGGCGCGGACCCGCCTGGGGATGGAGTCCGGCAGCGAGGTCTAGGGAGCGCCCGCCCGGTCCGAACCGGGCGGCCTGCTACGGTGGTCGCCGTCGGGTCGACCAACCGGGTCCCCGAGAGGTTCCGTTCCCTCCCTGCGCTCCGAATGCGCGTTGCGGGTCACAGGATCTCCCCAACGCACATAAGGAGTAAGCACCAAATGTCATCCGAATCATTCGCCGATCTCGGCGTGTCTCGCCCAGTCTTGGGCGCGCTCGCCAAGCGCGGCATCACCGAGCCCTTCGCCGTTCAGAGGCTCTGCATCGCCGACGTCCTCGCGGGTGAGGACGTCCTCGTCCAGTCGCCGACCGGATCGGGCAAGACGCTCGCCTTCGGCATTCCGCTGGTCGAGCGCATCGAGGTCGAGTCGCGCCGCCCCGCGGCCCTCGTCCTCGCGCCCACCCGCGAGCTCGCCGAGCAGATCGTCGACGAGCTCCGTTCGATCGCGCACTCCCGTGCGCTCAAGGTCGCGGCGGTCTTCGGCGGCGTCGGCATCCACGGGCAGGGCAAGAAGGCCGCCGATGCACACATCGTGGTCGCGACCCCGGGCCGCCTCGAGGATCAACTGGAGCGCGGTGCCTTCGATCTGAAGCGGATCTCGATCCTCGTCCTCGACGAGGCCGACCGCATGCTCGACATCGGCTTCAAGCCCGCGATCGATCGGATCGTGGCGAAGATGCCCCGCGATCGCCAGACGCTCTTCTTCTCGGCGACGCTCGAGGGGGCGCCCGGCAAGCTCGCCGCCTCCTACACACGCAACCCCCGACGCCACGTCCACAGGCCGAAGGGCGAGAGGCCCACGGAGGTCGAGCACCGCTTCCTCCACCTCTCCCACGAGGCCAAGGTGGACGCGCTCGTCAAGGAGCTCCGCGATCAAGAGCGCGGCCGCACCCTGATCTTCGTCCGCACCAAGCGCGGCGCCGACCGGCTGGTGAAGAGGCTCGGCCGTGCGCAGGTCCGCGCCCTCGCGATGCACGGCAACAAGTCCCAGAGCCAGCGCCGCCATGCCCTCGCCAGCTTCGAGCGCGGCGACTGCGACACGCTGGTGGCCACCGACCTCGCGTCCCGTGGCATCGACGTCGAGGACATCACCCACGTGATCAACTTCGACGCCCCGGAGGACCGCGACGCCTACGTCCACCGCACCGGCCGCACCGGGCGCGCCGGCGCCTCGGGCGTCGCCGCCAGCTTCGTCCTCCCCGACCAGCACCGCGACATGCGCAAGGTCGCCGCGGAGCTGGGACTCCACGAGGAGTTCGACTCAGGACCGGGCTTCGAACACGCCGCTCGCCAGCACTCCGGCAACGGCGGCCCGAGGACCTACAGCGCGCGACCCCCTCGCAACCGCCGGGGACGTCGCCGCTCGGACTCCGGGCGCCGCTAGGCGCGGCCCCTTCCCGCACAGAGGCCCTTCCCATCGAGTTTGAAGGGAACACCGCGTCGGTCGCGGAGGGGTAGCCTTGCCTGGGTGCGTGCCGGCGACGTCGTCTGGAACCCGCTGACCGGCGAGAAGGCGATGCTCGTCGAGTCCGCCGAGGAGAGCGGGGGCTCCCGCATCGTCACCGACTTCGCCGTCGAAGCGGGCGGCTTTGTCCCGGGTGGCGAGCACGTGCACGATGTCTGTGCCGAACATCTCGAGGTCAAGGCCGGGCGGATCACCTTCCTTCTCGACGGGGAGGAGCGCACGCTGGCAGCGGGAGAGGAGGTCACCGTCGTGCCGGGGACGTGGCACCGGTGGTGGAATGCAGGCCAGGACGAGGTGCAGATGCGCGTCCGGATCGAGCCGGCGCTGCGCTTCGAGGAGGCGATTCTCGTCGCCTGGGGCCTCTGCACCGAGGGCCACACCAACGCCGAGGGGCGCCCCTCCCCGCTCCTCGGTGCGCTACTTGCCACCCGTTATCGCCGGGAGATTCGCTACCGGAAACCGCCCGATGCCGTTCAAAGGCTCCTGTTCCCGCCGCTTGCCGCGCTTGCCCGACGACGGGGCCTGGAGCGGACGATCGAACGCTACCTCGATCCTGAGACCCACCCCTCCGCTCAATCGGGGCTTGGTCGCCTCCCGGAACAGGTAATGCGGCCGATCGACTAGGCGCAAGACCCGAGCGGGTTGTTCCTCAGCCCGTCGAGATCGCCTCAACCAGCTTGCCGACCTGGTCGGCGCTGGCGCTGGTGACAGTCAACGGATCGGCGGTCCTGAGTAGGGTCCGGGATACCATTCGGCTCAGGATCGCGCTGAGCTCCCCTGAGACCCGGTACGCCAAGTCCGGCGACGCCTCGATCGCCTACCAGGTCGTCGGCGACGGGCCGATCGACCTGGTCCTCGTCCTCGGCTTCGCCACCCACCTCGAGCTTCAGTGGGAGTCGCCTCCCCAGGCCCGCTTCTTCGAGCGGCTCGCCTCGTTCTCGCGCCTGATCATCTTCGACAAGCGCGGCACCGGGCTCTCCGACCCGGTCACCGAGGTGCCGACCCTCGAGCTGCGGATCGACGACGTCCGCGCGGTGATGGACGCCGCCGGATCCGAGCGGGCGGCCCTCTTCGGGATCTCCGAGGGCGGGCCGATGAGCGTCCTGTTCGCGGCCACTCACCCCGAGCGGGTGACGGCCCTGGTGCTCCACGGCGCCATGGGGCGCACCACCGAGGCGCCCGACTACCCCTGGGCCGCGCCCGCGGAGGCGCTTCGCGAGTCCGCCGCCGAGTTCATCGCCCCCTACTGGGGACAACACGCGGAGGGGATGGTCGAGCTCTTCTCTCCGAGCTTCGCCGGCAATCCCGACGCGGCGGAGTTCACGGCCCGCATGGAGCGCTCCTCCGCGAGTCCGGCGATGGTCCAGCAGATCTTCGAGATGTTCCTCGACATCGACGTGCGGGCCGTCCTGCCGACGATCCGTGTTCCGACGCTCGTCATCCACCGGCGCGGCGACCGGGTCGTCAATCGACGCGCCGGCGAGGAGCTCGCCGCGCAGATCCCGGGCGCCCGGTACGTGGAGCTACCTGGGATCGACCATGTGCCCTGGGCGGGCGATTCGGACGCCGTGGTCGGGGAGATCGAGGAGTTCCTGACCGGCACCCGCTCGGTGGCCGAGCCCGACCGCGTGCTGGCCACGGTGATGTTCACCGACATCGTCGGCTCGACGGAGCGAGCCACGGAGCTCGGGGATGCGCGCTGGCGGGAGCTGCTCGCAGCGCATCAGGCCGCGGTGCGGCGGGAGCTCGAGCGGTTTCGCGGACGCGAGGTGAAGACGCTCGGCGACGGCTGCCTCGCCACCTTCGACGGCCCGGCGCGCGCGATCCGCTGTGGGGGCGCGATCGCGGAGACGGCCCGCTCCAATGGTCTGGAGGTGCGCGTCGGCCTCCATTCCGGCGAGGTCGAGGTGATGGATGAGGACGTCGGCGGGATCGCGGTCCACCTCGCGGCTCGCGTCGGAGCCCTGGCCGGCGCGGGGGAGGTGCTCGTCACCAGCACCGTCAAGGATCTCGTCGCCGGATCGGGGATTGAGTTCGCCGACCGCGGCAGGCAGCAGCTCAAGGGAATCTCCGATGAATGGCGGCTGTTCGCGGCAGCCCCCTAAAGCCGTTGACCGCCACGCCGCCCGGGCCTAGGCTAACCCCGAAGAATGAACTCAGGCGAGCCTGTTGGCACGATTCGCGCACTGTGGCGATTCCCTGTCAAGTCGATGCGCGGCGAGGAGCTCGACGCGGCCGACCTGGGTGAGGGCGGGATCGTCGGCGACCGCGCTTTCGCGATCCGAGACAGGGAAACGGGCAAGGTGGCGAGCGCGAAGAACCCGAAGCTGTGGCCCAACCTGCTCGGGTGCCGGGCCGCGTTCGTCGAACCGCCGAGCCCGGGCGAGGAGCTTCCACCGGCGCGGATCGAGCTCGCCGATGGCAGCTCGGTGATGAGCGACGCGGCGGATGCCGACGCTGTCCTCTCGCGCTTTTTCGGCCGCGACGTGGAGCTGGCGCGCGCCGCGCAGAACGGCTACACGATCGATCAGTACCACCCTGACGAGGAGAACTACGACCCTGAGGGACACCGCGACGAGGTCGTCGAAGCGCAGCTCGGTGCGGCGTTCTTCAACGAGCGGGGGCTCCCCTCGGCGGTCCCCGAAGGCTCGTTCTTCGACCTCTTCCCGCTCAGCGTGCTCACGACGTCAACCCTGGAACAGCTGGGCGAATTCGAACCAGAGAGCCGCTTCGACACCCGGCGGTTTCGAATGAACGTCATCGTCGATACCAGCCAGCCCGGCTTCGTCGAGAACGAGTGGGTCGGTCGCACGCTCGCGATCGGCGACGACGTAAAGATCGGCGTGTCCTTGCCAGATCCTCGTTGCGTGATGCCAAGCCTTCCGCAGGAGGACCTCCCGAAGGATGGTCGGGTCCTCAAGGCCCTTGCCCAGCACAACCGGATCGACGTTGCAGGTGCGCTCTACCCCTGCGCCGGCGTCTATGCCGTCGCGGAAGCGACCGGGACGATCCGCAAGGGCGATCCGATCAGCCTGGTCTGAGTCGCTGCGTGATCTGCCTATGCCTGTGAGCGCTTGATCGAGCGCAACACCAGCAGGGCGACCAGGGCGACCACCTGCCCGCCGAGGATCACCCGGTTCAGATCGAGCGCAGACTCCCAGTACACCTCGTCGCCGCGGATCACGTAGGCGCCAACGGGCCGGGCGCGCAAGCCGAAGCCGCCACCGCCGCCGGTCTTACCGTCGGGCTCCTCGCCGCTGCCGCCCCCGGCGCCGCCCTGGACCGAAGCGGCCGGGATCACCGTCACCCCATTGCGCTCGTACGGCTCGCCGTAGACGCGCCGCACCGTCAGCGAGTCGCGCCCCGCCTCGATTGTCTCGTTCACGTCCATGTGTGTCTCCTGTTCACGTGTTCACCGTGCCAAGTGTGACGGTGGATGCACGCCAGGATCTCGCTCTTCAGGTCGGAAGTCCCAGCGGTCAGGTGCCGCGGGCGAGGATCGCTGCGAGCACGCTGAGGAACCCGACGGACATCCCGGCGATCATGCCGCCGCCTATCCGGAGCATGGTCTGGCGAAGCCCGTCGATCTGCGTCGTGAGGTCGGCTCGTGTCGCGGCGATCTCCGCGTGGAGGTCCGTCCGGGTGTCGCGGATGTCCCTATCGACGCGATCGAATCCTCGCCGTATCTCAGTGGCGAGATCGTCAGGTCGCTCCCCCGTCCACGCGCCGCGTTCCATCGTCAGCCCAGAATAGATCCCGTGGACCGCCCTCAACCCCGCGCGGACTCGACCCGCTCGACAATCGCCTGCGCCCGCCGCGAGATCCCGGCCGGCGTGTAGCGGAAGGGGCGACGATGGCCGCGGTGATACGGGAAGCTCGAGGTCTCGGCCGGGGCGAGGGTGAGGTCGATGACGCGGCCGGAGGAGTCGAGGAGCCACCAGTGGCTCTTGCCGCGGTGCTTCAGCTGCATCGGCTGCAGGCCGGCGTCGTAGCCACCGGCGAGGTGGAAGTAGGCCTCCGCGGCGACGTAGGCGAAGCCGCCGTAGCGGCCGTGGCCGCTGCGGTACCGATCCCGGGCGAGCTCGTCGGTGAGGACGGCCTGGATCTCTCGCTTGAGCTTGTCCGCGGGCGCCAGGGTGATGTCGGTCTTCCTGGCGCCCGCGGAGGAGGGACTCTTGACAGGGGAGGGACTCATTCGCTCCGCTGAGGGAGCGGCGGCGGAAGTTCTCCCCTAGCTCTGCCCGGGCGAACCCGGGCCTTGCCTGTTCGCCTTGACCAGGCATAGGGTTGGAGTCCATCCCCAAGGAGAAGGAGAGGCGCAATGTCAGAGCAGGATGTGGAGACGGTTCGAGGCGGTTACGACGCGTTCAACAGCGGTAACCCCGGCGGAGTGCTGGACAGGTTGGATCCCGACGTCGAGTGGATCGAGCCGGGCGGCGGCAACGCCCCGTCGGGCACCTTCCACGGGCCGCAGAGCGTCGGCGACGACGTGTTGAGCGCCGTGCCGCAGTACTTTGACGAGTTCACGGCTGAGCCCGAGAACTTCGACGACCAGGGAGACACGATCGTCGTCACCGGGCGCTTCAAGGGCAAGAGCAAGAGCGGCGCGGAGCTCGATGCCGCCTTCGAGCACGTCTACGAGATGAAGGACGGCAAGATCGCGCGGCTCGAGAACACGGTCGACCAAGAGAACTGGGCGAACGCCTGGAGCTGAGCGGACCTAACCGAGCGGATAAATGGGGGAGCCCGGTCGCAGCGACCGGGCTCCCCCTGCTTTGCGTCCCCCTAAGAGGCAGGTATCCGCATCCAGTCGATGAGCTCGATCGAAATAGGGGTTGCGACCGCCTGGTCGATCGCGACCGTCGTGCTTTGAGCGTCCTTGCTCATCTCCTGGAATCCCTCCTTGGATCCCGCAGGTACCGCCAGTCCGGATGATATGCCCGCAAGGCCGCCACTTTAGGCATGGTTGCCGGAACTCGCGCCCGGGTAGGGTGGCGGGGTGAAGTTCCGACGGCTGGGCGATTCGGACATGGAGGTATCGGAGATCTCGCTCGGCTCCTGGCTCACCTACGGGGCGGGGGTGGAGCGGGAGCACACCGAAGCGTGCACGAAGGCGGCCTTCGACGCCGGGATCAACTTCTTCGACACCGCCAACGTCTACGGCGGTGGCGCGGCCGAGACGGCCTGGGGCGAGATCCTCTCCGGCTTCGACCGCGGCTCGTACATCCTCGCCACCAAGGTCTTCTTCCCGATGTCGGAGACCGACCGCGGCCTCTCCCGCGAACAGATCCACAAGCAGATCGACCTCTCGCTCGGCCGCCTGAAGACCGACTACGTCGACCTCTACCAGTGCCATCGCCCCGATCCCGAGACGCCGATCGAGGAGACGATGGAGGCGCTCACCGAGGTGGTCGAGGCCGGAAAGGCGCGCGAGATCGGCTTCAGCGAGTGGACCGTCGAGCAGATCCAAGCCTCGCTCGAGGTCCCCAACACGCGGAAGTTCGTCTCCTCCCAGCCCCAGTACAACATGATCTGGCGCGCCCCCGAGGCCGAGCTGATCCCCTTCTGCTCCGAGCACGGGATCTCGCAGATCGTCTGGTCGCCGATCGCCCAGGGAGTGCTGACCGGCAAGTACAGGCCCGGCGAGCCGCCGCCCGAGGACTCGCGCGCCGCCTCGGACGCGATGAACTGGGCAATGGACCGCTACCGCTCGGACGAGCTGCTGGATGCGGTCCAGCGGCTGATCCCGATCGCCGAGCAGGCCGGGCTGAGCATGGTTCACATGGCGCTCGCCTGGGTGCTGCGCCAGGAGAACGTCGCCTCGGCGATCATCGGCGCCTCGCGCCCCGAGCAGGTCTACGACAACGTCGAGGCCTCGGGCGTCGAGCTCTCACAGGACACCCTCAACGCGATCGACGAGGCGCTCGAGGGCGTCACCGTCGACGGGCCGCGGCTGGCGAACTTCGTCGCCGAGGGCGTCACCCACCGCTAGGGGAGCGCCGCGAGCATAGAAAAGGCCCTCCGAAGAGGGCCCTCCCTAACTACCAAAGTGGTTCGGACGGACTACGCGACCTGCTTCACGCCGGTCGCTGCCGGGCCCTTCGGGCCCTGCTCGGTCTCGTACTCGACCTTCGCTCCCTCTTCGAGCGAGCGGTAGCCGTCGCCCTCGATCGAGCTGAAATGGACGAATACGTCGTTAGAGCCATCGTCGGGTGTGATGAACCCGTAGCCCTTGTCGTTGCTGAACCACTTGACGGTTCCGGTAGGCATCTCGCCTCCTCTTACTTGTGCTGCGAACGCGAGGAAGCAATCTGCAACAACGCGAGCGCTACGCACACCTTTGCCGGTAACCCGGCCTAACGCGGGTCACCGTAGCAGCCCGGAGGACGGAACATGCGCCGGAAGTGTGACGGCCGGTGACCCGAACGTGCTATGCGTCGCCCAGCCGGCAGAGGACTTGGTAGACCGAGGTGAAGTCGATCTCGAAGCCGTTCCGCGCCGCTCGCAGGTAAAGCCGCCAGACGCGGAGCCGTTCGGGGCCGGCCAGCTGCTCCGCCCGCTCCAGGTTCTCGTCGAGGTTCCGGATCCAGTGCCGCAGGGTCTCGGCGTAGTCGGCGCCGAACTCCTCGACGGGTTGGGCGATGAATCCGGCCCGCTCCAGGGCCAGGATCACCCGGGAGACCTGCAGCGTCTCGCCGTCGGGGAAGACGTAGCGCTCCGAGAAGGGCCCGCCCTCGACGCTGCCGTGGCGCAGCCGCGAGATGCCGTGGTTGAGCAGACGGCCGCCGGGCCGCAGCATCGAGGCGAGCTGCTCGGCGTAGAGATCGATCTGGGCCTCGCCGACGTGCTCCACCATCCCGATCGAGGCGACTGCGTCGAAGTTCTCGCTGGCCAGCTCGCGGTAGTCCTGCACCCGGATCTCGACCTTGTCCGAGAGCCCGGCCTCCGCGACCCGCTCCCGCGCGAGCTCCGCCTGCGGCTCCGACAGGGTGATCCCGACCGCCTCGACCCCATGTCGGGAGGCCGCGTGCATGACGAAGCTCCCCCAGCCGCAGCCCACGTCCAGCACTCGCTGACCCGGCTCGAGGCCGAGCTTGGTGCAGACAAGCTCGAGCTTCGTATCCTGCGCCGCCTCGAGGGTCTTGGCGCCGCGTGAGAAGATCGCACAGGAGTAGGTCATCGAGTCGTCGAGGAAGAGCGAGAAGAACTCGTTGCCGACGTCGTAGTGGTGGCGGACGGCCTCGCGGTCGCGCTTGGTTGTGTGCTTGCGGCCGCGGAGGTGGAGCTCGGCCTTCGGCGCCGGCGGCGGGCGGCGCACCCCGGCGGCGCGCAGGGCGGCGGCGATCAGCCGCGCCTTGGTCGCCGTCCCGACCGGCGGCGGCTTCCAGTCGTTGAGCAGGCCGATCACCGCGTCCATGTCGTCGACCTCGATCTCGCCCGAGACGTAGGCGCGGCCGAGGCCGAGCTGGCCGGGCGCCGCGACGGCGTAGGCGAGCGCGTCCTTCGAGCGCGCCTTGAACGTCGGGCCACCCCCGTCTGCGCCGGTCGAGGGGATGCGGGATCCGTCCCAGAGCTCGATCGTGAATGGGCGTTCCGGGAAGGCGCGCTCGATCTCGTTGACCAGTGGCTCAGTCGACACGACCCGACCCTACCGAGGCGCGAGATTCAATTCGTGTTAGGGAGGCCGAATTACTCACCAATCGCTTAGGGAATGCCGATACTGTCCTAGGTCCGGGACGCGAGGCGAAACGCAGACGGACGGAGCGCCTCGACCAGGACCAACCAAAGGAGATCCAGATGACGGACGTTGCCGCTGGAATGACAGCGCCACCCACCGGCTCGTCGACCTCGGCGGAGCCCCGAGCTCCCGCGACGCCCAGGCCCGCCAAGCCGCTCGCGGACGCCATTCAGCCTGTAGAGCATGAGACCCGCGACCGGATCATCACCGGGCTGCTCACCGTGATCCCCTTCCTGATGCTCGGCTTTGTCGTCTGGCAGCTCGCGGGCAGCTGGCTTCACTGGAG
>DASXSZ010000021.1:0-35282 GCA_036505735.1 Solirubrobacterales bacterium | reverse complement strand
TTCGAGCAGACGATCCAGGTGACCGGTCCGCCCAACACTCAGACAAAGAAGACGACCAACTACCCCGGCAACACCGGTGGGCCCAGCGGTGCCGAAATCCCGCCCTACGCGATCACCGACGGCACAACGCACTACTGGAAGGTGTCCTACGACTCGACGAATCCGTTGCAGGACGACAGCGTGAGTGCGTGCGAGGAGAGCACCGACGTCGAGTTTGCCGGCGACGACTCGACGATAACCGTCCCCTAACCAAAGAAGAGATTAGGAGACATTCCGAGGGGCCCCGGCATTGCGCCGGGGCCTCTTGCTGTTCCCCGCCGCCGAACGGGACCTCCGATCGCCGTCTGCCCGCGCCTCTGAGGGCTGACTGGCGAACACACTGGCGAACAGGTCGGGACCGAGAAGACCGAAACCGCATAGGCAAGCCGTTTAGGCGTATCCCATCCGCTCCAGAATCGGAATCTCGCGGATCTGGGGTGGCTGCAGGTGGTTCCAGAGGATCCCCCTGGGTCGCGGGTACTGGCGCTCGACCTCGATCACAGCGTGCGGGGTGGCGATTAGGCTGTCTGTGCCCGAGAAGAATTTGCCGGGTACCGGGGTTCCGGAGTAGCCGGCCACGCCTGGGAACGCTACGCCGACCGAAATCCCGTCTCCTATATTTTCGCTCTATGGGAGAGGACGACGGTCATCCGATCCATTACGCCGCCGTGAAGCGCGGCACGCCGGTGTACGCCTCGGACGGGAACCAGGTGGGCGTCATCGACGAGGTGGTCGACAACTACCGGGAGCACATCCTCGACGGCTTCGTGATCGAGACGAGCGACGGCGACTTGCGCTTCGTCGACGCTCCCGAGGTGGCCCGGACGGCCGAGCGGGCAGTGCGCCTGTCCATCGACTCCGCTGCCGCGGCGCAGCTGCCGACGCCCGAGAAGGGCGCGCCCGAATTCGCCCCCCGTCGAGCCGGCCGGCTGGGGAAGCTGCTCGGCCGGAACTGGCGCCGGCGCTAGACGCCCAACCGCTCCTTGAGCCGGTCGGCGTTCCGAAGGGCGTAGCCCTTCCAGTCGTTGTTGAAATACGCGAAGACCTCCGTCCGGCGGCGCCATTGTGAGATCCGGCGTGCCCAGGTGTCGATCTCCGCATTTGAGTAGTTGCCGCCGCGTCCCCGGTTCCCGCGGTGGAAGCGGATGTAGGTCCAGTCGGCGGTGCGCTCGTGGGATTGGAAGGGACGGCTCGGGTCGTCGCCGATCACCAGTGCGACCCCGTGCTCCCGGAGCAACGCGTACACGTCCTCGGCGAACCAACTGGCGTGGCGGAACTCGAAGGCGTGCCGGCCGGCCGGGAGGGCATCGAGCGCCCCGGAAAGCCGCTCGTCATCGCGATGGAAGTTCTCAGGGAACTGCCAGAGGATCGGCCCGAGCTTCGCGGTCTCGGTGAGCGCGGCGAGGGGCTCGTAGAAGCGCTTGACGTAGGGGTCAACCATCGTCAGGCGCTTCACGTGGGTCAGGTAACGGCTCACCTTGACGGCGAACAGGAAGTCCGGCGGGCTCTGCTCAACCCAGGCCTCGACCGCCGTGGGGGACGCGAGCCGATAGAAGGTGCTGTTGACCTCGACGCTGTCGAAGCGCTCGGCGTAGAACCGGAGCCACGAGCGCTGCGGCACGTCCTTGGGATAGAAGAGCTCGCGCCAATGGGGGTAGACCCAGCCCGAGCACCCGATGTGGACCGGCCGGTGCGTCAGCCGGCACCGTTTCGATGGAGCACCAGGATCGCGATGTCGTCTCGCGGCTCACCACCGTGCCGCTTGATCGCCGCTTGCGCGAGGTGCTCCGCGATCTCGTCCGCGCTCTCGCCAGCGAACGTCGCGAGCTGGTGGGGGAGCCAGTCCGGGTCATCGCGCTCGCTGCGATCCCTGACGTCGAGCATCCCGTCCGTGTAGAGGATCAGCGAGTCGCCGACGGCAAGATCGGCGTCGGCGTCCGCGAGGACGGGGGAGGGGAGCGCGCCGAGCAGTGTCCCCGGCTCCCCGATCGAGTCGACGCGACCGTTCTTGCGGAGCACCAACGGCAGCGGATGGCCCCCCAGCGCGACCGTCAGATGTGCTGCGCCGCGCCCGTTCGAGGGCGTCTGGATCCGCGCCAGGGCCGCGGTGCAGAAGCGGAGATCGGCGCGCTCGGACCTGATCGACTCATGCAGCGTCCGCAGGATGTCGCTCGGGGCGCTGTCCGGCGAGGACGCGGTCCGCACCGTGTAGCGGGCGAGAGCGGTGAGGGACGCCGCCTCGGGCCCCTTGCCGCAGACGTCGCCGATCACCGCGGTCCAGGTCCCGGAGCCGCTCCGGAAGACGTCGTAGAAGTCCCCGCCGACCTCATAGGCCTCGCCCGCCGCCAGGAACCGGGAGGAGGTCTCGAAGCCGCTGATCTCCGGCAGGGACCGCGGCAGCAGGCTGTGCTGGAGCACCGACGCGATGTGGGACTGCTGCTCATGGAGCCGCGCGTTGTCGAGCGCGAGCGCCGCCCGGTCCGCGAGGCGCTTCGCCGTCCGCCGGGCGGTCTCGTCGAAGGCCTTCGCCGGGCGCATGATCCAGAGCGTCAGAGCGCCGAGGACCGACCCACGCGCGCCGAGCGGCAGGACGATGCACGACTTGAAGCGATGCTTGCGCAGCAGCTCCCGCTCGTTCTCACGGGTGGTGATCCGGTCGATCTCCTTGTCGGAGAGCTGGTCGAGGTAGATGGTGCGCCCCGTACGGATCACCTCGGCGACCGGATGAGGCCCATGGGGATCGATCGGCGTGTCGGCGCGCAGCTTCACGAAGACGTCCGCGACCTCCGTGCCGCGGCTGCCCGCCGCCACGCGGGTGATCGAGCCGTCCGCGGCGACCATGTCGACCATCGCGACGTCGCCGAGGGTGGGAACCGCGAGATCGGCTAGATGCTGGGCGCGCTGCTTCCGGTCGAGGGCGTCCTCCATCAGGGCGCCAGCCTCGGCGAGCAGCTCAGAGGAAGCCTGCTCGCGATTAAGGTTCACCCGCAGGCTGGCGACCCAGAGGCCGGCCAGGTCGCCGGCAACCACCGTGAACACGCCGATCAGGTACTGCGCCGCATCGACGTTCTCGTGCCAGAGGATCGAGAGGAGGGCGAGCACCAGGCAGAAGGCCCCGACGACTGCCGTCTCCGGCAGCGAGGCGCTCATCGCAGCGATCACCGGAGGGATCGCGAGCAGGCCAATCAGCACAACCGTCGGCCCGGCTAGGCCGTCGAGCACGGCGATCGCGCTCGCCACGAGCATCGCGATGAGCGCCGGCCCCGACAGCTCCTGCAGGCTCGCCAGGGTGGGCGGAGGCGTAATCAGCTCCCGATCCCTGAGAGGCATGCCTTAATCGTAAATCGGTACGGCGTAGCCCGGAAAACCGGACCGCAGTTATGTCAACTTGAGGCTATGGAGCTGGAGCTCAGAGCGGTCGCCTTCGACGACCCCGATGCGGTCGATCTGATCGCTGCCGCGAGGGCCGAGATCGACGCTCGGGACGCGGTCGCCGATCCCTCGGCGGCGGGACCGCGCGGACCGATCACCGAGAGAACAGCGACGGACAGCGATCTGGTGGTGGCGTACGCCGGCGGGCAGCCCGTCGGGGTCGCAGCGCTGCGCAGATTCGATACCGGGATAGGCGAGATCAAGCGGATGTACGTGGTCCCGAGAACCTCACGGAGGCGAACAGGCTCTAGGAGTCCACGGGGTACCGGATTCCGGACTACAACTCGAACCCGAGCGCGAATCGCTGGTTCGAGAAGCTCCTCGCCTGAGTTGACATAAGTCCCGTTCCCGTGCATTCGCCCAGGCACGGCCCCTGGGTCCTGAACCCGTCCCTAAGCTGCCGGTCGGCTCAGCCGAGGTCCTTGTTCTCTGGCGTGAACCTGCTCGCGATGAAGGTCGCGCCCTGGGGGTCGCCGATGACCGTCATCCGGACCCACGGGGCGTCGAACGGCGGGACGATCACCTTTCCGCCGAGCTCCACGGCCTTCGCGGCCGTGGCGTCGGCGTCGTCGACTGCGAAGGTCACGCTCCAATGCGCCGGTGTGTCGGGCTGGTCGTCCGTGATCGGAATGATGCTCGCGACGACGTCCTCGAATCCCGCTGGGGCGCCTGCCTCCGCCATCTGCTTGCGGAGGTCCGGGTGATGGCGCTCGAGAAAGTCGCCGTAGCCGTCCAGCGTCCACATCTCAGCGCCGACCAGGGCGCGTGCCTGCCAGCCGAACACCGAGCCGTAGAACGACTCCGCACCTCCAACGTCGCGGGTGTTGAGGCCATTGAAGTTCAGTGAGCCCGGGTCGTTGACGACTCGCGCGCCCTTGAACTCCTTTGCCTGCCAGACGCAGAACGCGGCTCCCTCGGGATCGGTGAAGACCGCCATGCGCCCGGAGCCCGGGATGTCGAACGGCTCCATCATCACGCTCCCGCCGGCATCGCGGACCTTCGACGCGGTCTCGTCGGCGCTCTCGACCCAGACATAGGTGTTCCACATCGCCGTCGGTGGCGCTGACTCGGGGATGGATCCGACGGCGGCAACGTCGCGGCCGAGCTCGAAGATGGACCTCGGTCGCAGCCGGGCGATGAAGTACTTGCCCTCCGACCCAGGCGGCATCACGTCCTCGAGCTCCCACCCGAAGAGTTCGCTGTAGAACCCGACCGCGGCCTCGGGGTCGGGTTGGCTCGTATCCACCCAGCAGGGGACGCCGGGGATGTATCCGTGGCGTTCGGGCATCGATGCACTCCCTTGCACTGGCCGACAGGTCGGGCGCACCCTAACCGCTTCCCCCGGCGCGCTCCTGCAATGCGCGAGGAGCGACATCCAAGTCGTTTCTCGGGTCGATTCCGCGTCGTCACACACCGCCCCCTATGCCGCCATCCGCGATAGTCAGTGGGTGGCCATAGTCGTCGGCACGTCGAGCTGGTCGGACCCCGGCTTCGTCGAGCACTGGTACCCGAGGGACCTGCCGGCGAAGGAGCGGCTCGGCTTCTACGCCGAGCGCTACGAGGCCGTCGAGCTCAACTCGAGCTTCTACGCCATCCCGGCGATCTCGACCGTCGAGGGCTGGGCGAATGGCACTCCCGAGGACTTCCGGTTCGACGTCAAGCTCCACCGGCTGCTCTCACATCACGCCTCGCAGCTCAAGGAGCTGCCCAAGGACCTGCGAGATCAGGTGGAGACCAACGAGCGCGGTCGCGTCCTGCTCGACCGTCCACTGCTCGACGAGATGGTGCAGCGCACCGCCGAGGCGATGAAGCCGCTCGCCGATGCGGGCAAGCTCGGCTCCTACCTGCTCCAGCTCACCCCGGCCTTCGATCCGCGCCGCAACGAGCTCGACGAGCTCGCCCCGGTGATCGAAGGGCTCGCCCCGGTGCCGGTCGCGGTCGAGTTCCGGCGCCGGAGCTGGGCCTCGTCGAAGCGCTTCGAGGGCGTACTCGACTGGCTCTCCGCCCACGACGCCGTCTTCGTCTGCGTCGACACCCCGCCGGGGGACCACGTCCCGATCTTCCCCCCCATCGACGCGGTCACCTACGACGGGCTCGCATACATGCGTTGCCACGGGCGGAACACCGAGGGGTACCTCCACGGCCGCAGCGTCGCGGAGCGGTTCGACTACGACTATTCGCCCGACGAGCTGGAGGAGATCGCGAGCCGCGGCCGGGCTCTCGACTCGGAGGCCGAGCAGGTGCACGTGATGTTCAACAACAACGCGCGCGAGCTGGCACCCAAGGCCGCCCGCGGCCTGCGGACGATCCTCGGACAGGATCCCGGCCCCGAGCCCTAGCTCCCCGTCGCGGGGCGAAAAAGGACCGGCGAGGCGACCCCAGGGGGATGAAGGCCGCCTCGCCGGGTTGGCCAACGTACTGGACGCCTGTGACGGGTGTCGTTGGCCGGGGATCCGGATGCAGTCCAAACCCTACGCACGCCCGTATTTGGGGGCATCCGTTGCGATCCGCACATTCCATCCGTAAAAAGCACGGTGTCCAGGCACGACGAATTGGAGTAATGGGCATGCCCACGCGTCCGCCAGAATTCCCCCCATGAGCAGCGATCCGGCGGCAGGAGTCGGCGTCCTGACGGCCCTCGCGGCCGGGATCGTGTCGTTCCTGTCGCCTTGTGTGCTGCCCCTGGTACCCGGCTACCTGTCGGCGGTGACGGGCGTGGCCGCGGCCGATCTCGAGCGTGCCGGCTGGCGCCGGGTGATCGTGCCGAGCCTCCTGTTCGTCACCAGCTTCTCGGTGATCTTCATCCTGCTCGGGCTCGGCGCGACCGGCATCGGCAGCGCACTGCAGCGCCACCAGCTCCTCCTCGACAAGATCGCGGGAGGGCTGATCATCGCGATGGGCGTCTTCTTCATTGCCGCGCTCTTCATCCCGCGGCTCAACCGCGAGTGGCATGTGGAGACCCTCCTGGAGCGCGCCGGTACGGGCGGCCCGCTGGTCGCGGGGGCCGCCTTCGGGATCGCCTGGACTCCATGCATCGGGCCGACCCTGGCGGCGATCCTGAGCGCGGCGGCCGTCTCGGGCTCCGCCGCGCACGGCGCCTTCCTGCTCGCGGTCTACTCGGCCGGCCTGGCGATCCCCTTCCTGCTCACCTCCGTCGCCTTCACCCGGATGACGACCGCGTTTGCGGTCGTCAAGCGGCACTATCCGCTGATCATGGCGATCGGCGGCGTGATCCTGATCGCCTTCGGCGTCGCGATCCTGACCGGCTGGTTCGACACCTTCAATCGCTGGGCGCAGGACCTCCTCGACAACCTCGGGATCAACGTCTCGGCGAACACCTGACGCGAGGCGACCGCACGGGCCATTCTGAATCCGGACTGGCCAGCTGGCCAGTCTCTTAGACTCCCACCGGCCCATGTCCGCGAAGCCCACCACCTGCGTGATCGGCGCCGGCATCAGCGGCCTGACCGCCGGCAAGGCGCTCTCCGACTGGGGGCTCCCCTACACGTGCTTCGAGGCCAGCGACGACATCGGGGGCAACTGGTACTTCGGCAACCCCAACGGCCGCTCCTCGGCCTACCGGTCGCTCCACATCGACACCTATCGCGACAGCGTCTCCTTCCGCGACATGCCGATGGGCGAGGAGTATCCGGACTATCCGCACCACGAGGGGATCCGGGCCTACATCAACGATTTCGCCGACGCGTTCTCCCTGCGCGAGCGGATTCGCTTTCAGACCGAGGTCAAGCACGCCGCCCGGAACCCGGAGGGCGGCTGGCGGATCACGCTCGAAGATGGCTCGGTCGAGGAGTTCGACTTCCTGGTCGTCGGCAACGGCCATCACTGGGATCCTCGCTACCCGGACTTCCCGGGCAGCTTCGATGGCGAGACGATCCACTCACACCATTACCTGTCCCCCACCGAGCCACTAGATCTGACCGGCAGGCGCGTGCTGGTCGTCGGGATCGGCAACAGCGCGGTCGACATCGCCTCGGAGCTCTCCCGCAAGGGCGTCGCGGAGAAGGTGTTTCTTTCGACCCGCAGTGGCGCCTGGGTGATGCCGAAGTACCTGTTCGGGCAGCCGATCGGGAAGCTGGTCAAGACCAACCCGTACCTTCCCCTCAAGGTCCAGCGCTGGCTTGCGCGGCCGCTGCCCTACCTGGCTTCGGGGCGGATGGAGAACTTCGGTCTCCCCCACCCCAACCATCGGTTTCTCGAGGCCCATCCGACCGTCTCGAGCGAGCTGCTGCTTCGGCTCGGTTCGGGCGATGCCGTCGCCAAGCCGAACCTCAGGGAGCTTCAGGGAGGCCGCATCGAATTCGAGGACGGGACCGTCGAGCGGATCGACGCGATCGTGTGGGCGACCGGATACAAGATCACCTTCCCGTTCTTCGATCCCGAGTTCATCTCGGCCCCCGGGAACCGCTTTCCCCTCTACAAACGGATCTTTGTGCCGGGGATCGACGACCTCGCCTTCATCGGCTTCGCGCAGACGGTCCCCACCCTGTTCCCCTTCGTCGAGCTCCAGAGCAAGCTCGTCGCGCGCTACCTGAATGGGGACTACGCGCTCCCCTCCCTCCAGGAGATGGAGGAGACGATTCGACGGGACCAGGAGCGGCATTTCGGTCACGTGGTCGATCGGCCGCGTCACACGATGCAGATCGACTGGTACGTCTACGAGCACGACGTCTGGAACCGGGAGATCCCGGCCGGGCGCGAGCGAGCCGCCCGCGGTATGGCGCCGAAGCTCGCGGGACGCGTCCTGACTGCGGAGGCGGCAGTCGATGCGAGGGTGCTCCGATGATGCGAGGGTGCGCGACAGCGCAACCCGATTGATGTCCGAGGAGCAACCCGTTTGACGGTGGTTCGCGACGTCTCCTTCGCCAGCCACGGGGAGACCTGTACCGCCTGGCACCTGATCGGCGAGGGCGACGCCTTCGCCGGCGAGCGCGGGCGGCCGTGCGTCGTCATGGCCCATGGCTTCAGCGCCACGAAGGACTCTGGCCTGCTGCCCTTCGCCGATGCGTTCGCGGAGGCGGGCCTGGACGTCCTGCTCTTCGACTACCGCTGCTTCGGGGGATCGAGCGGCGAGCCACGACAGCTCGCCTGGCCCCGGCATCACCGAGAGGACTATCGTGCGGCGGTCGACTTCGCTCGGAGTCTGAAGGGCATCGACCCGGGGCGGACCGTGCTCTGGGGCACCTCGTGGTCAGGTGGGCATGTCGTTTACGTCGCGGCCGACGATCCGAGGATCGCGGCGGTGATCTGCCAGGCCCCCGATCTCGACGGCGTTAAAACCCTGAAGCGGATCCGGGAGTACGCCGGTCTCGCGCAGCAGCTGAGGCTCACCTGGCTCGGCATGCGGGATGCCCTCGGCAGCCTGGCCGAGCGGCCGCCGCTGATGCTTCCCGCGGTGGCGCCGCCCGGCGAGCTGGGCGGGCTTACCACCGAGGAGTCCGAGCCGGGGATGCGGGCGATCGCCGGCCCGACCTGGCGCAACGAGTTCACCGCTCGCGCGGCCTTCGCGGAGTGGACGAACCGCGCGATCACCCGGATCGACCGGGTGCGCTGCCCGATCCTTATCCAGATCGCCGATCGCGACTCGGTCACCCCGGCCGCCGCCGCGCGTGCGGCGGCCTGGCGTGCCAAGGGCCGTGTCGAGGTGCGGGAGTACCCCTGTGCGCACTTCGACATCTACCTCGACTGGCGGGAGCGCGCGATCGCCGACCAGCTGCACTTCCTGCGCCGCCACCTCGGGGCGGCCGGCGGCGAGGGCGCGGGGCGTCGCGAGAGCCCGGCCGCGGCGGCTGCCGACTGAGCGTCCCCTCTACCCTCAGACCCGTGATCGGCGACGTCAGCGAGCAGGACTTCCAGACGAAGGTCATCGAGCGCTCCAAGCAGGTCCCGGTGGTCGTCGACTTCTGGGCCGAGTGGTGCGGCCCGTGCCGGACGCTCGGGCCGGCGCTCGAGAAGGCCGTGCGGGACCGCAACGGCGAGATCGAGCTCGCCAAGCTCGACACCGATGCGAACCAGGGGATCGCGCGGGAGTACGAGATCCAGAGCATTCCGGCGGTGAAGGCGTTCAAGGACGGCAAGGTGGTCGCCGAATTCATCGGCGCCATTCCGCCCCCCCGGATCGAGGCCTTCCTCAACGACATCGTCCCATCGGAGGCCGACCGTCTGGTTGAGTCGGGCGACGAGGAGTCGCTCCGCAAGGCGCTCGAGCTCGACCCGCGCCACGCCCGGGCCGCGATCGGGCTTGGCCGCATTCTGCTCGGCCGCGGGGACGCCGATGAGGCCCTGACGGTCCTCCGCCCCTTCCCCCACGACTTCGTCGCCGACGGCCTCGCGGCGCGCGCCGAGCTTGCCCAGTCGCCGGACGGCGCCGGCGTGGACCGGCTACAGGCCGCCTTCTCGGCATGGGACGATGGGGAGCCGGGCGAGGCGCTGGAGCAGCTCCAGGCGGTGCTGGCAGAGGAAGGGAACCCGGCCCGCAAGGATCTTCTCCGCCGGGTGATGGTGGCGATCTTCACCGAGCTGGGCGCGGACCACCCGCTTGCACGAGAGCACCGCCGCAGACTTGCGGCAGCCCTCAACTGACTCAGGCCGGCGGCTTCTCCGGAGTGGCGGGGACGGCCACCTCGATCGGGATCCCCAGCGCCTCGGCCTCCTCGATGCCCTCGCCCTCCTGGTCGCGGGAGCAGATGATGCGGAAGGCGCCGGTCCCGAGGTTGGGATCGGGGACGATCGGCAGACCGCGGATCTCCTCCCAGCCCAGACGCTCGACCTCGAATGGGTTCATCCGGACCTCGCTGGCCGGGAAGGGGCAGTTCGAGTTGTGTTGATCGATCGCCCGGGAGATCGCCTCGAGGTTCTTTGCCTCCGCGCTCGTCACCGCCGCTCAACATAGCGCCCTCCGTCGGGCCCCGGGCCTAATCTCCATCGGTCGCAGGTGATCGCCCACGTCGACATGGACGCCTTCTATGTGTCGATCGAGATGCTGCGACATCCCGATCTGCGCGGCAAGCCGGTGGTGGTCGCATACGACGGCCCTCGCGGCGTGGTGACCACCGCCTCCTACGAGGCCAGGAAGTACGGCGTCCACTCAGCCCTGCCGATGGTGACTGCGCGCCGGAGATGCCCGGACCTGGTCGTGCTTCCGGTCGACATGCACCTCTACCGGCGCGGCTCGGACAAGGTGATGGAGACCCTCAGGGAGTTCAGCGACGCGGTCGAGGTCGTCGGCATGGACGAGGCCTACGTCGACCTCTCCGGCTCACCCGTTCCCCGGTCGCGTGCGCAGGAGATCAAGCGACGCATCCGCGAGGTCACCCATCTCGTCTGCTCCATCGGGCTGGCGCCGAACAAGCTGATGGCGAAGATCGCCTCCGACCTGGACAAGCCGGACGGCTTCTTCGTCCTGACCCAGGAGAACTGGCTGCCGACGGTGGGCGACAATCCCGCCTCCCTCCTCCCAGGGGTCGGGACACGGACCTTCGAGCGCCTCCGCGAGGTCGGAATCGGTACCGTCGCCGAGCTGGCCGCGGCGGACGAGCAGCTCCTCGAGCGCGCCTTCGGCCCCAGGCATGGCCGCGGGCTGCGCGCCAGCGCCAACGGGATCGGCAGCCAGAGCCTGACCCTCGAACGCGTGCGGAAGTCGGAGAGCCGCGAGACGACCTTCCCCGAGGACGTCACCGATCGGCGGGTCCTGCATGAGACGGTGGAGCGGCTGGCGCGGTCGGTTTGCGAGAGCCTGGGCTCGCACGGTCGCCGAGGCCGCACCGTGACCCTGAAGATCCGCCTGCGGCCGTTCAAGACCTACACACGGTCGCGCACTCTGGGGTCCCACACCTGCGACCCGGAGGACGTCGTGCCGACCGCCCGGGAGCTGCTCGAGCGCTTCGATCCCCAGGCGCCGGTGCGGCTGGTCGGCGTCGGGATGGCCGGCTTGGAGGGGGACCCCGAAAGCGCGAACGGCCCGGCGCGGGACGCCCTCCCTGGGGAGGACGCGCCGGCCGGGCCGTCCGAGGCGGATCAGCTCCACCTGGCGAGTTGACGAGCTAGCGCGTCGTCAGCACGGTCCCCGTTGAGGGGAAGCCGAGCTTCGCCTTGGTGGCTGCCGTCAGGTCGTACTCGCGGTTCCCCGCGTAGGGCCCGCGATCGATCACGGGGACGGTGATCGTCCTGCCGTGATAGCGGAGGGTGACCCGCGAGCCACAGGGGAGCGTCTTGTTGGCGACACCGAGTTTCCCCGGGCTCAGGCTCCCGCCGCAGGCCAGGCCGCCTCCGTAGAGGCCGGGCCCGTAATAGGAGGCCTCGGCCGGCCGGAAGGCGTTGACCGTGAGCCGGTGGGAGCTGACCGAGGAGTCGGCCACGATCGCCCGGGCCCCGTAGACGCCGGAGCGCGGCGCCCGCCAGCGCACCGCATACGAGCCGTCCGTCCGGGAGTGCGCGTGGAGCTTGCGCCCACCGACGCGCACCAGCACCGTCCGGCTGCCGTCCGGCGTGACGCGGCCGCGGAAGGTGACGGCGTGATGCGCCATCACGTTCCGGTGACCGCCCAGGGTGACCGCCGTGGCGGGTCCGCCCGCGGCGCTCGCCTCAGGACCGCCGCCCGACAGGGGCGGGACCGAGGACGACGCTGCCGCGATTCCTGCCGTGACCATCAATACCGTGGCGGGCAGCAGCGCTAGCGCAGCCCGCCTCCGCTTCCAGCGGAAGCGACGCAAGTGAATACACCTTGCCTCTCTCTGCCGCCTACGGGGTTAGCTGACGGGCTCGCGGCGCCTCACTTCGTGAAACGGGTGGCTCCTCTCGGAGCCCCCTCGCACACCGCTAAGGGCGGATCACCGCCCCATTCGCCCCGGCCGGCCAATGCGATGGTCCGGCAGATGGTTCCCCCGCTCGCGTGATGTCCGTCGACGCGATTAGGCGAGTTGTTTGGCGACTTAAGGCCGGGCAGGGTAGGTGCGCAATTTGCGTGCTTCTGTGACGGCGGTCACTTTCGGTATGCGACCATCAACGGGGAAATGGCCGACCGTCTGACCGGACTTGACTCCTCATTCCTACATCTGGAGCGGGATGGGACCCATATGCACGTCGCATCGACGACCCTGTTCGAGGGTCCCGCTCCTCCGTACGTCGAGTTCCGCGAACACATCTCCTCGCGCCTGCACCTGGTGCCGCGGTTCCGCCAGAAGCTGCGCTTCGTCCCCTTCGGCCAGGGCCGGCCGGTCTGGGTCGATGACCCGCATCTGAACCTCGCCTACCACGTGCGCCACACCTCGCTGCCCGAGCCCGGCTCGGAGAAGCAACTGCGCGTGCTGGCGGCCAGGATCTTCTCTCAGCAGCTCGATCGCTCGAAGCCGCTCTGGGAGCTGTGGCTGGTCGAGGGCCTCAAGGGCGGCCGCTTCGCGATCGTCGGCAAGACGCATCACTGCATGGTGGACGGCGTCTCCGGGGTGGACATCACCACGGTCCTCTTCGACACCGAGAGGGAGCCGCCCGAGGAGTCCAAGCCGCTCGACCGATGGATCCCCGAGCCCGAGCCGAGCAAATCCCAGCTCCTCGCCGAGGCTCTGGTCGAGCGAGCGATCAACCCCGGGGAGATCGCCCGCGGGATCCGACGCGTCCTGCGCGGCCCGCGCCGTGCACTGCGGAAGGCGACCGAGGCCGCCGTCGCCGCGGGAACCTTCGCCTGGACCGGCATCGCCGCGCCGAAGAGCCCGTTCAACTTCAACGTCGGGCCTCACCGCCGGTTCGCGTGGGTGCGCGCGTCGCTCGCCGACATGAAGCACGTCAAGAACGAGTTCGGCGGGACCGTCAACGACGTCATCCTGACCGCCGTCGCCGGCGCCCTCGGCCGTTACATGCGCTCCCGCGGCCATCCGACCGTAGGGCTCGAGCTGCGGGCGATGGTCCCGGTCAGCGTTCGCACCAAGGAGCAGCAGGGGGCGCTGGGCAACCGCGTCACCACGATGATGGCCCCCCTCCCGGTCTGGTGCGAGGACCCGGTCCGGCGGATGGAGCTCGTCAGGCAGTCGATGGGCGACCTGAAGCAGTCGAAGCAGGCGCTGGGAGCCACCCTGCTGACGCAGCTGGCCGATTTCGCGCCGCCGACCGTCGCCGGCCAGGCCGCCCGGCTCCAGGCTCGGCAGCGCTTCTTCAACCTCGTCGTCACCAACATCCCCGGGCCTCAGTTCCCGCTCTACCTGATGGGGCGCCGGATGGAGCGGGTGTTCCCGATGGTCCCCCTGGCCAAGAACCAGGGCCTCTGCGTGGGGGTGATGAGCTACGACGGCCAGGTCAACTTCGGCCTGATCGGCGACTACGACGGGATGCCGGACCTGGAGGACCTGGCGCGCGACCTCGAGGCGTCGATCGGCGAGCTGGTCGAGGCAGCAGGCGGGCGTCCCGGGATCTTCCGCCGCTTGGTGCCCCGCGGTCAAGTCGGGGTCGGAGCGCCCGAGCAGAACGGCCACGGCGAGCGGGAGGAATCGCCCGCGGGCTAACCCGTGGCCGGCTCCTGCGTGAAGGCCCCCTTCATCGTGGAGCGCCTGGCGTCGCTCCAGACCGGCTCGTCGTAGCGGGCGCGGAGCATCACCTTCTGCAGAAGCTCCAGGTCCTCCAGTCGGGCGAGGTCATAGCTGGACCCCGACTCCGGGTCCGGACGCCCCGGATGCACCATCCACTCCGTCACGCCCGGCGGCGGCTTGCGCAGTTGCGGCGGCTCCGCCTCGTCCTTGCTCTCGGTTCGGCCGATCAGCAAGTCGGGTGTGTCGATACCCCGTTCCCGCAGCCACTGGCGATGGTCGGGGTTGACCGAGCGGACCGGAGCGCCGATCTGCTGCGCCGTCTGGAAGACGGGGGTGGCGAGCTCGGGGCGGGCGTGGCAGTTCTTGTGCCCGTTGAGGAAGGACGGCCAGCGGCCGAATCGATCGACGAACCGGTCGAGCTGCACGCGCAGGGAGGTCCGGGCAGGGGCGCCGCTCCGCGGCCCCCAGCGCCCCTCGAACTCGATGTGCAGTCCGATCTCCACCCCGCTCTCGAGCAGCGGCGCCGGGTCGCAGTGCTCCCGCTCGACCATCGCGCTCACGCAGTCCACGGCCCCCATCTCGATCGCCTCGAGGATCCCCTGGTTGTACGACGGCCAGTAGCCGTAGTCATCCGCGGTGATCACCAGGAGGCGTCGGTTGTCTCCTTGAGGTGCGGCCATGCCGCCACTCATGATTGCCGACCCGCGGCCGCGGCGGAGCCCCGGACTAGCTCACCTGCTGGATCGCCGCCTGGATCTCGGACAGGGTGAATCCGGAGAGGGGCTTCTGCCCATTGGGGCCCTCCACCAGGATCGACGGGGTGCCGTTGAACCCGAGGGATTCCGCCTGGTTCGTTCCATTGGCGAGCGTCGTATCCCACTGCGAGGAGTTGCGAGACTGATTCCACTTGTCGATGTCCCGAACCCCCGCGGCCTTGGCGATGTTGGTCAGGAAATCGTCGGTGACATAGCCCGAGTTCTCTTCGCCCTGGTTGAGGTAGAAGAGCTGGAGGTAGGTCCAGAACCTCTGCTGTTCACCTGCCGCGAGCGCGGCCCGCATCGCCGGCTTCGAATCCGGGCCGATGATGATGTAGGGCTGGAACTGATACTTCACCTTTCCGGTCTTCACCTGGGTGGAGATCAGCTCCGGGGCGATCTGCTCGGAGAACGCCTTGCAGACCGGACACTGTGGGTCGCCGAACTCCACCACCGTGACCGGGGCGCTCGGATCGCCGAGAACCTGGCCACTCTGCGTGAGGCCGCTCAGCTCCGCGTTGACCTGGCTGACCCCGGCGACGCTCGACGGTGGCTTCGAGCTGCCGCCGCCGGACTGGCTGATCACGATCAGCGCGACGATCACCGCCACCGCGGCGAACGCGGCGAGGCTCAGGTACTGGATCCGCCGCTTGCGCGCCAGTGTCGCCGCATCGCCGGCCTCGGCCGCCTGTCGCTCGGCGCGCAGGCGCTCGCGCTGGTCGTGCCTACCTTCCATGGGAGGACTGTATCTGCGGGGCGCCCAGCTCCCGTCCGGTGTACGCGAAGGCGCGCGTCGCGGCCACCGCGAGGGACAGCGTCATCAGCACCGCGCTCGCGACGCACCATTGGCAGATCGCATCGATCACGAACAGCTCGAGGTAGGTCAAATACGCGCTGAACCCGAAGCCCACGAGTGCGGTGAGGAAGCCGCCGAAGCGGCCGATGTCTCCGGAGACCACGGCGGTGATCAGCAGCAGCACGTACCCGAAGATCCCGATCGCGGCGACGTTGACCCCGGCCAGGTGCGAGTAGTGGCTCTGCGCCACCGTCTCGCAGCCGTGGCCGCCGGCGAGGCACTTGGGTGCACCACCCCCGCCCTCTGCGATCGCAATGTACGTGGCGACGCCGAGCCCGGCCAGCGCGAGAATCCCCGACGCCAGCCGCAGGTTCCTCTCGCTGGGCATCGGCCAATGCTATGAAGCGCGGATGAACGCGGCCTCAACCTCATCTGGTGCGATCCGGCGGGCCGAGCGAGGGGATGCCGAGCGGATCGCCGTGATCTTCAACCAGGGGATCGAGGATCGCGTCGCCACCTTCGAGACCAAACCGGCCACGCCTGAGGACGCCGTCGCCTGGGTGGAGCGCGACATCGTGGTCGTCGCTGAGAACGACGGAGGAATCCTCGGTTGGGCGAAGGCCGGGCCGTACGCCGACCAGCACCACTACTACGACGGGGTCCGTGAGGCGACGCTGTATGTCGCGCGATCGGCGAGGCGCCGCGGGATCGGTCGGCACCTGCTTGCGGGGCTGGCCGATGCGGCCTCGGATGCCGGGGCTCACAAGCTGATCGGGAAGATCTTCACCTCGAATGAGCCCAGCATCGCCCTCGTCAAGGGCCTCGGCTGGCGTGAGGTCGGCGTCCACCTCCGTCACGGCACGCTGGACGGCGAATGGAAGGACGTGCTCGTGGTGGAGAAGCTGCTCGGATCGGGGGGATAAAGCGGTCGTTCAGCGGTATGCGCGTGTTCTAGGCACAGCGAGCCGATGCCTGGACCCGGCGCGTTCCTGCTGAAGCGCTGAGGTGTCGTCCTGAGCGCGGGCGATCATGCCCGCGTGCGCAGGATCCACTACCGCTTCGGCATCGTCCTCTCGCTGATCCTCGCGACCGTCACCTTCACGCTGGCGGCCCCCTCGGGCGACGGCGCGCGCTTCGTGGCCGTGACGCTTCAGGCGGCGGTGCTCGTCGCGGCCGTGATCGTGTCCAGGGCGCACCGATGGGTGATCAGGGTCAGCATCGCCGCCGCTGTAGTCGGGATCGCGGGGTCGGCGGCCGCGCTCTTCGGCACCGGCGAGTTCGGCGACAGCTCCGCGGAGGTTGTCGCCCTGCTCTACGTGGTCCTGACCCCCCCGGCGATCGTCACCGGGCTGGTCAAGCAGTTCCGGGAAGCCGAGGAGGTGACCCTGCAGACGATGTTCGGGGTGCTCTGCCTCTACCTGTTGATCGGCCTGATGTTCGGGGTTGCATTCGGGACGATCGATCAGGTGTCCTCAACGCCCTTCTTCACGAGCGGGGAGACCGGCCGGGATGCCTTCCTCTACTTCAGCTACTCCACGCTGAGCACCGTGGGGTACGGCGATCTTGTCGCGGCCACCGACCTGGGCCGGGCCCTGGCGATCACCGAGGCGCTCATCGGCCAGCTCTATCTGGTCACGGTCGTTGCCGTGATCATCAGCAACCTGCGGCCGGCCAGGCCGAGGCCCCACCACTAAACGGGTCGCTCCTTACGGAGCGCTTCGCATTAAGCCGGCCTAGGCGAGCTCGAGCAGCGCCCAGAAGGGATGATCGCGCGCGGGGATCCGCGGCGGCACCCGCCGGTGCTGGCGGTTGCGAGCCCACTCGAGATAGCCGCGCAGCCGGCTCGAGATCGAGCGGCGCGTCGCCGGGGTCGGCTCGACCACGCTGTGCTCGAGCGCCCAGACCCAGGCGTTGGCCTCCGACTCGAGCCGGGGCGCCGAGCGCCCCCGCCCGACAAGATGGCCGATCTCGTGCAGGGCGATGAGATAGGAGACCTGTCCGCGGATCGGCGGGATGGAGATCTCGAGCCTGCCGCCGCGCCAGCGGATAGCCCGCCCGCGCGAGGAGGACCCGACCAGATCGATCCCGTGCCCCCTGCAGAGGTCATCGACGTGTGCCTCCATCAGCTCCACTCCGCGGCGCCGGCGAGGGGCCTTGTCCTGCCTGAACACGCGCGGCAGAGTAGCCCCCGGGGCGGATGAGTCAGTCCGCGTCCCCGATGCCTCCATACTTGAGGTATGGCCGAGGTGACCAATCTCCGGCTGGCGCTCGCCCAGATCGACCCCACTGTGGGCGATATCGAGGGCAACCTGCGCCTGATCTCCGACTCGATCGACCGCGCCCGAGATGCGGGCGCGCAGCTCGTCCTCCTGCCCGAGCTCTGCCTGTCGGGCTATCCGCCCGAGGACCTGGTCCTGCGCCGGGACTTCCTCGACGCCGTTCGCGAGGGCCTGGACTCGCTGGCCGCCGAGGTGGAAGGGATCGTCGCGCTGTTGGGCTTCCCTGAGAGGGTCGAGCGATCGGCGGCCGAGCTTGAGCACTTCGACCCACTCATCGACCCTCCCCCGCCTCCCGCCCACAACTCGCTCGCGGCCCTGGCCGACGGCGAGGTGCGCGCGATCTACCGGAAGTGCGATCTGCCCAACTATGGCGTCTTCGACGAGCGCCGCTACTTCGAGCCCGGTACTGAGCCGGCGCTGATCGAGGTCGACGGCGCGTTTGTGGGGCTGACCGTCTGCGAGGACGTCTGGCACCCCGGGTTCCCCGAGAGCGAGGAGGCGAACGCCGGGGCGCATCTGATCGTCAACTCGTCGGCGTCGCCGTATCACCGGGGTAAGGGCAGCGCCCGGGAGAGGATGGTCGCCGACCGTGCACGGTCAAACTCGGTGGCTTTCGCCCTCTGCAACACCGTCGGCGGGCAGGACGAGCTGGTCTTCGATGGGGCCAGCGTGGTGATCGGCGCCGATGGCAAGACGCTCGCCCGGGCCGCCCAGTTCGAGCCCGAGCTGCTGCTCTGCGACCTGATGCTGCCGGCGAGCCGCGACGGCTCCGACGGCGCCTCATCGGCCCGGACAGTCGTGGTGCTCGCCGAGCTCGAGAGCGGCGCTCATCCCGAGGGGCGGCTGGAGCGCCGCCTCGCCGAGCCGATCGCCGGTGAGGAGGCCGAGGTGTATTCGGCCCTCACGCTGGGGCTGCGCGACTACGTCGAGAAGAACGGCTTCGAGCACGTCGTGCTCGCCCTCTCCGGCGGGATCGACTCGGCCCTCGTCGCCCTGATCGCCGCCGATGCCCTCGGCGCGGAGCGCGTCAGCGTCCTCGTCATGCCCTCCCCCCACTCGGCCGAGGAGACGCAGGCCGATGCCAGGGCGATCGCGGCGAACCTCGGCGTGGAGCTGATCGAGATCTCCATCGCCGAGGCGATGGAGGCGTACGAGCGAGCGCTTGGCCCTACTTTCGAGGGAGCCGAGCCCGGGCTCGCCGAGGAGAACATCCAGGCCCGGATCAGGGGCAACCTGGTGATGGCGCTCTCGAACAAGTTCGGCTGGCTCGTCCTCACGACCGGCAACAAGAGTGAGATGTCGGTCGGCTACGCGACGCTCTACGGGGACATGGCCGGCGGGTTCGCGGTCATCAAGGACATCTTCAAGCTGCTCGTCTACCGCCTGGTGGCGTGGCGGAACAAGCGGGCCGGACGCGAGCTTGTCCCCGCTTCGGTCCTGGAGCGACCGCCGTCGGCGGAGCTGCGGCCCGACCAGCTCGACGAGGACTCCCTGCCCCCCTACGAGACCCTCGATCGCATCCTCGAGGCCTATGTCGAGCGCGACGAGGGAGTCGACGCCCTGGTGGCGCAGGGACTCCCCGAGGAGACGGTCCAGGAGGTCGTGCGCCTGGTCGACCGGGCCGAGTACAAGCGCCGGCAAGCCCCGCCCGGGATCCGGGTATCGACCAAGGCGTTCGGGCGCGACAGGCGGCTGCCGATCACCAACCGGTTCGGCTCGATGCGTCCGCTGCCGCGCTAGCGGCCACCAGGGCGCACCGCAATCGTCATCCGGGAGAGTGCGCAGACGCGGCCCTCGTCGTCCGTCATCTCCACGTCCCAGACCCAGGTGGTGCGGCCTTGCTGGCGAGCGCGCGCCAGAGCGTTGACGTGTCCCTCCGCGATCGGGCGCAGGAAGGTCGTGTTGTTGTTCTGTCCCAGCGGGACGACGTCCTGATCGCGGAGCGCATCGTAGGTCGCGCCAGAGCAGATCGCCTCGGCCAGTGCCGCGAAGACCCCGCCGTGAACCACGCCGAAGGGCTGCAGATGATGGTCCTCGACCTTGATCCGGGCCCGGGCGCCCTCGCGATCGAGCTCCTGCCATTCGATACCGATGTGCTCGACGAAGCCCGGTGGGAGTTCTTCCCAATGGCTCACGACGCGGGACCATAGTCGGCGCTCGCACGGGCGATACTGCGACCATGCGCTTCCTGGTCTGGACGGGCGTCGAGGAGTGGCTGACGGAGGCCGCGTCCGTGGAGATCGGGGACGGCAGGCTGAGCGCGAGAGGGATCCAGCTGGGTGCGGAGCCGGTCCCCTTCCGCGTCGACTACCGCCTGGAGTGCCTGGAGGGCTTCGTCACCCGGGAGCTCGAGTTGACGGCGACCGCAGAGGGCTGGCGGCGCCATCTGTTGCTCAATCACGACGAATCGGGCGGTTGGCGGGCCGAGGTGCACGACGACGGGGACGTTCCGGGAGGCCGCTGGGATGGCGACCTGCCAGACCTCTCCGGGGCGCGCGACATCGACATCGAGAACTCGCCCTTGACCAACACCATGCCGATCCTCCGCCACGGCTTCCAGACGGAGGGCGAGGGTGACTTCCTGATGGCCTTCGTGAGGACGCCGACCCTGCGCGTCGAGGCCTCGCCGCAGCGCTACGAGCACGTCCGTACCGAGGCCCGCGGGTCGGTCGTTCGATATCTGAGCCGCGACGGGGACTTCACGGCGGAGCTCGAGCTCGACGCGGACGGGCTGCTCGAGTTCTATCCCCGCCTGGCGCGCCGGATCGAGCCCAACCAGCGCGCTCCTGCGCGCCGCTAAACGCGAGCTAAGAGCTGCGTCACGCCCAGCGTCCCTGCCCTAGGCTGTCTCGCCCGTGGCGCTCACGGATGAACAGCGCGCGATGCTTCAGCTGCTGCTCGAGGGAGGGCAGAGCTATGAGGACATCGGCTCCCTGCTCGGGATCCCCCCCGACGAGGTCCGCTCGCGGGCCCGCTCGGCCCTCAGTGAGATCGGCGGCGCGGATCCCGACGCCCAGGTCGGCCTGAGCGACTATCTGCTCGGACAGGCCGATCCGATCGGGCGCGCCGACGCAGTTCGACATCTCCAGTCCGACCCCGAGGCGAACGCCCTCGCCGAGCGGCTCGTCCAGAACCTGCGGCTGCTCGCCCCGAAGGCGCAGCTCCCGGAGATCCCGGAGCCGCGGGGCGGCCGTCGGGCCGCGGCGCCCCCTCCCCCCGCCGCCGCCCCACCCCAGCGCCCACCGGTCGCACCGCCTACCGCCGGGGCTCCCTCGGCGGGCGGGCCCGGTCTCGCCTCCAGGGCGGCTGGGTTCTTCAGCGGCCTCGGCTCCCTGAGCGGCAAGCGCCGCACGCAGCTCATCGCGGGCGTCTTCGCCGGGCTCGCGGCCGTGATCGTCATCCTCGTCGTGGCGACCAGCGGCGGCGGCGATAGTGGCGGCAGCGACTGCAAGCCGGTCGATACCTCGACCGCCCAGCAGGCCGGCATCCCGACGATGAAGCTGACCGCCGCAGGCAGCGCCGCCCAGGCTGATTGCCCCCCGAGCGGCCAGATCACCCTGGGGTCGTCTCAGCAGGCCCAGAACAACAAGTCGCAGACCCCGACCTTCGTCCTGCAAGCGAACGCCGTCCACCTGCCGCCCACCGCGAGCGGCGAGCGCTACCTGCTCTGGCTCTACAAGTCCGACACCCAGTCGGTCCCCCTCGGCCAAGAGACCGTGGCCGCGAGCGGGAACCTGACCGGAGCGGTCCCGATCCCCGCGCCGGAGCTCGTCCTGTTCCCGGCCTTCCAGACGATCAGGCTCGCCAAGGTGAGCTCCGCCCAGGCACAGCAGGTGCAGTCATCGCTCCAACAGCAGGGCAAGAAGCCCAGCCTGCTCGTCCCGTTCGTAGGCAACACCGTCCTGCAGGGGAACGTCTCGGAGCTGGGTCTCCAGCAGCTCCTGCAACAGGCCCAGAGCCAGGCCGGCTCGGGAGGGGCGCAGCAGGGCGCCAAGGGCACGAAGGGCTGACCGACCCCTCATCCTCATGGCGCTGAGCGAGGATCAGAGCGCCCTGCTCAGGCTCCTGCTCTCTGGGGACAGCTACGAGCAGGTTGCAGAGGTCCTCGGCACGGACGCCGGGGAGGTCGAGGGGAAGGCGCGCGAGGCCGCCGAGGCGCTCGAGCGCGAGCCGGTCCGGGACCTCTCCCTGACGGCGGTGCGAACGCGCCTGGCGTCTCTCGAGGGCTCGCCCGCGGCTGGAACCACCCAGGCCACGCCCCACCCGGCCGAATCCCGAAGCAGGCGCTGGGCGCTCTGGCTCGCGGCCGGAGGGGCGCTCGTGGTGCTGCTCGTGGTTCTCCTGGTAGCGGGCGGCGGAGGCGGAGGCGACGGCTCAACCAGCCCGAGCGGCGTTCAGGAGGATGCCGTGCCGATCAGGCTGACTCCCGTGGGCGGCTCGCACGCCGGCGGCGGTGCGACGATCATCCGCATCGGCGACCAGCCCGCCATCGATCTGGCGATCCGGGGCCTCGATCCCAGTGGCAAGGGCGAGACCTACGTGCTCTGGTTCGTTGGTCAGGGGGGCCGCAGCCTGCCGGTCGCGTTCCACGCGGTCGGCCCGGACGGCGAGCTGACCGGTCGAACGCCGATACCGACCGCTGCGGTTGGCCTGCTCCCAAGCCTGCGGACCGCCGAGCTGACCCTCAGCCGCCAGGGCGAGGCGGCCGCGGCTCTCAAGCGGGCGGCCCAGAGCGGCACCCTGCCTCAGCCGGTGGGCACGACCGTGATGCGCGGCCCGCTCCGTCAGTAGCGAGCGACAGCGCCTAGGACGGGAGCAGCTTCCCCGGGTTCATGATCCCGGAGGGATCGAGGCGCTCCTTGACCGCGCGGAGGGCGTCGAGGCCGAGCTCGCCCACCTCTGCGCGCATGTACGGGGCGTGGTCACGCCCGACCGCGTGGTGATGGGTGATCGTCCCCTCCGTGGCGACGATCGCCTCGCAGGCCGCCGTCTTCGCCTGTCGCCACTGCTCGAGCTCCTCCCCCCGGCGGGCCCGGGCGAAGAAAGTGAAGTAGAGCGATGCCCCATCGGCGTAGGCGTGCGAGACGTGGCACATGACGATCGATCGCTCGCCGAGGGCCCCGCGCAGCGCGTTCCGGACGGCCCGGTAGAGCTCGTCGAGCCGGCTCCAGGTATGCGCCGTCTCGAGCGTCTCGACCAGCACTCCAAGGTTCATCAGCTCGTCCCGCAGGTATGGACCGCCGTAGCGGCTCCGCTCCCACGAGCGCCCGGCCGAGCCGCCGAGCGGGACGGCCCCGCCGAGGCGCAGCCGGGTCTGCGCGAGCGAGCGACGACGCCGGGCGCCTACCGACTCCCCCTCCCACCCGCAGATGACCAGGCAGCCGCCCTGCCGGCGGCGCAACGACAGGTAGGCCTCGAGCGCCCGCTTCTGCAACCCCCCCGTGCCGGTCAGGTCGAGCGAGACGCGGGTCTCCTCTTCATCGGAGAGCCGCAGCACGTCCGGGGCCTCGTGGCGCTGGGCCAGCTCGCGGACGATCTCCTTGCCCGAGTCGAAGTCCTCCGCCATCCAGCCCTCGTAGATCCGCAGCCGCGGGGCCGGACGCACCCGGCAGCTCACCTCCGTGATCACCCCAAGGGTGCCCTCCGAGCCCAGCACCAGCTCCCTGAGGGAGGGCCCGGCGGCCGTATGCGGGATCGGACGGGTGCGGAGCCTGCCCGCCGGGGCGCAGAGCTCCAGGGACGTGACCAACTCGTCGAATCGCCCGTAGCCGCTCGAGGCCTGCCCGGCGGAGCGTGTTGCCGCGAAGCCGCCGATCGTCGCCTCCTCGAAGGACTGGGGGAAGTGGCCGAGAGTGGCGCCCCGCGCGCCGAGCGCCGCCTCCGCTTCCGGGCCCGTGAGACCGGGCCCCAGCCTCGCGGTGAGCGATCGCGCGTCGAGTTCCACCGCCGTGAGCCGGCCCAGGTCGAGCGAGACGACGGCGTTGTGTCCGTCTCCGACCGCGTCGAGGCCGCCCACCACGCTCGTCCCGCCCCCGTAGGGGACGACGGCGACCCCGGCCGCCGCGCAGGCGCTGAGCACGGCCTCGACAGCGGCAGCGTCGGCGGGCCGCAGGATCGCGTCGGGCGCGGTCTCCAGGCGCCCGGAGCGCAGCCTGACCAGATCCGGATAGCTGCGGCCGGCGGCGCGGCGGAGCCGGTCCTCGGTTCCATCGAGGACCTCGCCGGCTGCGGCGCGGACAACCTCCGCGACGGGACGCTGGTCTGGCAGGGCGACCTGCTCGAGGGGGACCGGTTCCCCCGCATCCTCGGGCAGGACCTCGAGTTCCTCCCGGAGCCCGGCCACGGCGGCAGGTGGCAGCTCGAGGCGCCGCTGCGGGTCGCCCCACCCCCACCACTTCATTTCGGCGGTCAGCCGGTCCCCTCCGTCCCGGTGGCGGCGGTCTCCAGGCCGTTGAGCGCGTCGTCGAGCGTCCGGCCGATCGCTCGGCGCATCATCGGAGAGCCCAGGCGCGAGAGGCCCCGCAGGCGGCGGTCGAGGGCCATCGTGACCTCGGTCTCGCCGTCTCGCGGGGTCAGGGCGATCTCGGTCCGCGCCCGCTTGACGAAGCGCTCGAACGGCGTCCCCTCCAGAGTCTGCTCGAAGACGTAGCGCTCGCCGTCGGCCGCATCCACGCACCGATAGTCGGCGCGGACCCCGCGGCCGTCCCGCGTCTCTAGCACCTGGGTCCAGCTGCGCTCCCGCGGCTCCCCCTCGCTGACGTTCTCCACCCGCTGGGTGTTCGGCCACCAGCGCGGCATGTGGTACGGGTCGGTGATCACGGTCCAGAGCGCGCTCGCGGGCGCGGCGATGCGGCGCCTGCGCACGACGCGTGCCATGCGGAGCGGACTTACTCCTCGCCGGTGAGCTTCCGCAGATCGCGGACGAGCAGCATGTGGGTGAGGTTGTTGCAAGCCGCGGCCAGGCTCTCCAGGTTCTCGATCGCCTCCCGGCGCCGAGTGTGGTTGGAGGAGCGCAGCCCTGGCCCCACGACCGCCTCGAGCAGCGCCGCCTCGCGGTCGGCTGCGGTTCGCAGGACCTTCAGGTTGCGCCCGCCGACCCCGAACCTGGCGAGCTCCGCGGAGGCCGTGACGATCTCGCGATCGGTGTCGTCGTAGAGCTTGGTGCCCTCGACGTTCTCCGGCTGGACCAGGCGCCAGTCCTCGAGCTCCTTGATCAGCTCAGCCCCCACCCCGGTCTCGTCGACCAGCTCCTCGAGCGTCAGCCGGGAGCCCTTGCCCGCCTCGACGCTGGCGGCGCGGCGGAGGGATCCGGTTCCGCCGCGCTCCTCGCGGGCGCCGGCCGCGAGCTCCTGCCGGATCACGCGGAGAGGCAGGAACTCGTCGCGCTGCATGCGGAGGATCATTCGCAGGCGCTCGACGTCGGCCTGGCTGTAGAGGCGGTATCCGCCCGGCGTGCGGCGCGGCGCGAGCAGCTTCTGGTCCTCCAGGTAGCGGATCTTCGAGATCGAGATGTCCTCGAACTCGCGCCCGAGGATCTTGGCGACCGCGCCGATGGTGAGGGCCTTGCGGTCGGAGGGAGCGCCGTCGGAAGCTCCGGCGGCGGCGTGGCGGTCGAACGGTGTCGGCGTCGATGCTTCCATCGTCATTTCTCCAGGTAGCTCAGCTTGTACTTGCCGATCTGGATCTCGTCGCCGTCCTGCAGCTGATGGGACTCGATCCTGCGGCGGTTGACATAGGTGCCATTGAGCGATCCGAGGTCATCGATGTAGAGGCCGTCCTTGCGGCGAACGAGCAGAGCATGGTTGCGCGAGACCGTGACGTCGTCGAGGAAGACCCCGGCGTCCGGGGTGCGGCCGATCGAGATCCGCTCGTCGTCGAGGGTGAAGCTCTCCCCCGCCCGGCCACCGCCCGAGCGGATGACCAGCGCAGCGCCGTGGCGCTCCACGACCTCGTCGATGTCGACCTGGTGCATCTCGCCGGACTCGTCGACCGTGTAGGTCATCGTCGTTGGCTCGTCCTTCCCCTCGGGCCGGGAGAGATACGCGCCGCACTTCTGGCAGTAGTTGGCGCCCTCGGCGTTGACGAACCCGCACTCGGGGCAGTGGATCGCCACGGTCGCCCCTGTCTAGGTAGGAGGTTTGGTCGGGGGTTCGCTACGGCCGGCGAGGATCTCGCTGAGCCGCTGCGCGTCGTCACCCTTGATCAGAGTCGCGCCCTCGGGACGATTCTCACGCAGACGGTTGACCAGCTCCGCTCTGAGGATGTCGATCTGCCCGTGCAGGATCCGGCGGCGATATGACACCTCCTGCTCCTCTGTTGTCAGATTGTCCATCAGCTCCTTGAGCTCTTCGTCGCTCATGGAGCCGATGTCAGGGAACGTGTCGTCCTCCACGGACTCCTCCAGAGATGCGAGGGCGCGCGTCATCGCGACCCGTTTGATTGATGGCGAGCGATTATAGGTCGGTGGGACAGCCTCAACCGCGACTTGAAGGTTTTGGCTACGCCGTTGCAAGCTCCCTCAGGCCCGTCCGGACGTAGGCGATGGTGCCCAACACACCGAGCGCGACGCCGACGATCAGCATCGCGTCCCAGACCACGCTCTCCGAGATCATCGCGAAGAAGATCGACGCCATCGTCGGCCAGATCGCGATCCGCCCAAGCCAGTTGATCTCCAGCTCCCCGATGCGGCGCAGCGCAACCTGGGCGAGGATCAGCGTGATCACCTCGCGCGCCGCCAGCACGGCCAGCGCCCAGCGTGGGAGGAGCTCGAAGTGCCAGCAGACGGCGGCCCCGCTGAGGATCGCGAGCCGGTCGACGACTGGATCGAGCAGGGCACCCATCCGGCTGTACTGGCCCGTCGCCCGGGCGAGGAAGCCGTCGATGTAGTCGCCGACGGCGATCGCCCAGAAGACCGCGGCCGCGGCGGGGCTGCGCCCGTCCCCGGAGGAGAACGCCAGGTAGAGGAAGACCGGCAACCCCGCGAGCCGCACATAGCCGACCGCGTTGGGGATCGTCCAGGGCCGGAGTGGCTGCCCCGGCCTCGTCTGCCGGGGCGGCGGGCCCGAGCGATCGAGCCCGAACTGCCGGCGGAACCCCTTGTGCCGCCCCCCGATGCGAGAGGATTGTCCGCGGCCGCGGGCCATCAGGCGAGCATATGGAAGGCAAGGCGAAAACCGGGATCTCACCGACGCGCGCTGAGGATTTCCCTCAGTGGTTCCAGAGCGTGGTCCGCGACGCCGAGGTGGCGGAGCTCGACCACGTGCGTGGCGCCATGGTCATCCGCCCCTGGGGCTACGGGATCTGGGAGCTGATGCAACGTGCGCTGGACGACGGGATCAAGGAGACCGGCGCGGTGAATGCCTACTTTCCCCTCTTCATACCCCTGAGCTACTTCGAGGAGGAGGCGAAGCACGTCGAGGGCTTTGCCAAGGAGATGGCCGTCGTCACCCACCACCGCCTCGAGCAGGGCGCGGACGGCTCGCTGCACCCCGCCGCCGAGCTCCCCGAGCCCCTGATCGTCCGCCCCACCTCCGAGACGATCATCGGCCGGTCCTTCGCGAAGTGGATCAACTCGTACCGCGACCTGCCGCTGATGGTCAACCAGTGGTGCAACATCGTCCGCTGGGAGCTGAGGCCACGCGTCCTGCTCCGCACCACCGAGTTCCTCTGGCAGGAGGGCCACACGGCCCACGCGACCGAGGAGGAGGCGCTCGAGGAGACGCGCAGAATGCTCCACGTCTACCGCGACTTCGCCGAGTCGGTGCTGGCGATCCCGGTGATAGCCGGGGAAAAACCTGAATCCGAGCGCTTCCCCGGCGCCGAGATCACCCTCAGCATCGAGGCGATGATGCAGGACGGCAAGGCCCTTCAGTCCGGCACCTCCCATTACCTCGGCCAGAACTTCTCCGGAGCGATGGAGATGGACTTCACCGACGAGGACGGCGAGCAGAAGCTCTGCTTCACGACCTCGTGGGGCCTCTCCACCCGCATGATGGGCGCCGTCGTGATGACGCACGCCGACGACAACGGCCTGCGCGTTCCACCCCGCGTGGCGCCGCAACAGGTCCGGATCGTGCCGATCACCAGGGACGACCCGGCCCCGGTCATGGCAGCCGCCGCTCAGCTCCAGGCCGAGCTGGGCGAAAGGGCCTGGATGGGGGCGGCGGTGCGGGCCGCGGTGGACTCCCGCGACCGCAAGCCCGCCGAGAAGCGCTGGGAGTGGATCCGCAAGGGCGTTCCACTGGTCATCGAGCTCGGTGAGCGCGACATCGAGCAGGGCGTCGTCACGATGACGAGACGGGACGATCCCGAGCTCACCCGGGACGCGATCCCGCGAGATGGCGCTGCGGAAGGGGTCACCGGGGTACTGGAGGATATGCAGACCGGCTACTTCGAGGAGGCCAGCACCCGCCTGCGCGAGCGGACGCGAGACGACATCACCACGCTCGACGAGTTCCGCGAGTTCTTCTCGGTCGAGGAGACCGAGTCCGGCGGTTTCGTCAAGGCCCCCTGGAGCGAGGAGCCCGAGACCGAGAAGACGATGGCTGAGCTCGGGGTCACCGTCCGCTGCATCCCCTTCGGCGAGCAGCTCCCTCCCGACGCCCGCTGCGTGATCACCGGCGGCGCGGCGAGGGTGATGGCGATCTTCGCCAAGGCGTACTAGCCGGTCAGCTGAGACGCTGCCCCGGTCCCCCCGGCCGGCCCAGGCGGGGTATGGTGGTTCAGGCGCAGGGGGCCTGATCCGGTCGGAGGAGCGAATGGAATCGCGCAGCGGCCCCATCCAAACTGAGGAGTTCCGGCTCGTCCTCTCTCCTGACACCCGGGCCGGCTGGCGGACCCGCCACGCGCTGCGGCAGCGCTTCTCGAAGTCACTGCCGCCGCAGACTCTGATCGACCTGACCGCCATCGTCACCGAGCTCGTCAACAACGCCGTAGCGCATGGGCCGGGCAAGCCGATCACGGTCGCGCTGGTGGCGGACGCGCACGTGATCCGCGGCGAGGTCGCCGATCAGGGCAACCCAGCCGCCGCCATTCCGGATATCAAGGCGGCCAACCAGAAGGGCGTCCACGGCCTCGCGCTGGTGGACAAGCTCGCCTCGCGCTGGGAGGTCTACGAGGGCAGCACCCACGTCTGGTTCGAGCTGCCGATCGAGGGCTAGGCGCGGGTGAAGCGGCGGCCGGTGGTCGGCGAGGCTTCCTCGTCGAGCTCGACGCGCTTGCCGGACGTGACCGGCTGAAGGAACGGATCGGGCTCCTTGTTGGAGGCCTCGGCCTCCATCTGGGCGATCCGCTCGGGGGTGAGCTCGCCGGCGTTCTCCTCCTCGATCTTCGCCAGCCAGTCGGCTCCCTCGCGCGACCGCTCCTCGTCGACCTGGATCTTGCCCCGGTCGAGTGACTTGTCGATTTCGGCGAAGAGCGCGTCCACCAGCTCGCCCTGCTTCACCTTGCGCAGGGGCTTGCCATGGGCGAAGATCAGGCCCTCGTCCTTTGCGCCGGTGATGCCGAAGTCGGCATGGGATGCCTCCCCGATCCCGTTGACGGCGCAGCCGAGCACGGCGACCTCGACGGGCTCGGTGTACCCCTCGAGGCGGTGTTCGATCTCGGCGACGACGGTGTCCATGTCGAACTGAAGGCGCCCGCAGGTCGGGCAGGCGATCAGGACCGGCCCGCGCTGGCGGAGTTGGAGCGCCTTGAGGATCTCCCAGGCGACCTTGACCTCCTCCTCGGCGTGGAAGGTCGACAGCGAGATCCTGATGGTGTCCCCCACCCCGTCGGCGAGCAGCGTGCCCAGGCCGACCGACGACTTGAGCGAGCCGGACCACTTCGTCCCGGCCTCCGTGATCCCGAGGTGGATCGGATAGGGGATCTTCTCCGCGAGCAGCCGGTTGGAGGCGATCGTGTTGGGGACGTTGGTGGACTTGATCGAGACCTTGAAGTTCTCGAACCTCAGCGACTCCATGAGCTCGACGAACTCGACTGCGGCCCGTACCAGCGCCTCGACCGGGTTCTCCCGCTCGAGCTCGTGCAGGTGCTTGGGGAGCGATCCGGAGTTGACGCCGATCCGCATCGGGACGTTCGCCTTGGTCGCCCGCTCCGCCACCTCTGCGACCTTCTCGGGGCCGCCGATGTTGCCGGGGTTGAGACGGATGCAGTCCGCTCCCGCGTCGATCGCCTTCAGCGCCAGGGTGTGGTTGAAGTGGATGTCGGCGATCACCGGGATCGGCGACTGCTTGATGATCGTCTTCAGAGCCTCCACGTCCTTGTCACGCGGCACCGCGACGCGCACCAGGTCGGCGCCCGCCTCCGCGACCGTGCGGATCTGCTCCATGGTCGCGTCGAGGTTCGCCGTCTCCGTCTTGCACATCGTCTGCACGGCGACTGGCGCGCCGCCCCCGATCGGAACGTCGCGCACGAAGATCTGGCGCTTCGAGGCCACGCGCACAGGGTAGCCGTGGGACCTTCAGCGGCGTTTAACGGCGGTGAAAGGAAGTTTGCGGCGATCCATGCGATCTGACAGGATCCGGCCGACCGGGAAGGGAGAGCCAGGAGGGAGCATATGAAGGGCAGACTCGCCGCCGCAAGCGTCGTTGCCGCGATCAGCGGCCTCGCGATCGTTCCCGCGATCGCCACGGCCGACACGATCACGATCGGCAGCGCTCTTCAGCACCCCGACACGCCGGCCCTGTGCACCAACTGCGTCGGGGTCCAGCGCTCCCAGGCGGGCGGCGAGTCCCCCAATTCACTGGTCTCGCACGTCAACGGGTTGGTCACCGAATGGGCGGTGCGGACCAGTGACGCGGGCGCGACCCAGACCTTCCGGATCCTGCGACCGGCGGGTGGAACGACCTACACGGGGGCCGGAACCAGCGCTTCGATCACGGTGCCTCCGGGAACCATCGACAGCACGCTGCACAACGCGGTCTCCCTGCCGATCAAGCAGGGCGATGCAATCGGTATCGCGGTCAGCGGGACTGCGAGCGGACTTCCCCAGTTCAGCAGCAACAACAGCGCCGACGTGATCGGCTACGCCGCGCCGGTTTTCCCTGACGGTTCGTCGAGCAGCTTCCTCGAGATTCCGGGGCACGAGCTGCTCCTGCAGGCGACGGTCGACTACTGCAACGTCCCCTCGCTGAAGAAGCTGAAGACCAAGGCGGCCAAGCAGGCGCTGAAGGCGCACGACTGCCTGCCGAAGGTCAAGAAGAGCCGCGTTAAGAAGGACAAGTTCCGCGGCAAGGTCGTCAAGCAGAAGGTGGCGGCCGGCACGACCGCCGCTCCGGGCACGGTCGTCCCGATCGTGATCGGTCAGAAGTAATCGCAGCAGGCCGGTCCGTAGAGCAGGGCTAGCCCGAGTAGAGCGCCTCGATCTGCTCGGCGTACTTCTCGTCGATCGGCTTGCGCTTGAGCTTCATCGTCGGGGTGAGCTCGTCGCCCCCGGCCTCCCACTGCTCGGGCAGGATCGTGAACTTCTTGATTTGCTCGACGCGGGAGAGCTTTGCGTTGGCCTGGTCGACCGCGGCCTGGATCGCGTCGCGGACCTTCTCCTCCCCGGCGAGATCCTCCACCGACTTGCCTTCGAGGTCGTTCTGGGATGCCCAGACCGGCGCGTAATCGGGGTCGAGCACGATCAGGGCGACGTTGTAGGGGCGGCCGTTGCCGATCGCGGCGGCCTGGCCCACCAGCGGGCTCGCCGCCTTCAGGTTGGACTCGATGTTGGCTGGCGACATGTTCTTGCCGGCCGCGTTGATGATCAGCTCCTTCTTGCGGTCGACGATCTTCAGGTAGCCGTCCTCGTCGAACTCGCCGATGTCACCGGTGCGCAGCCAGCCGTCGGCGGTGAAGGTCTCCTCGTTCTTCTCCGGCAGGTTGCGGTAGCCCGGCATCACGCAGTCCGACTTGATCAGGACCTCCCCGTCCTCGTCCAGCTTGATCTCGACGCCCGGCACCGGCGGGCCCACCGTGCCGAGCTTGATGCGGTCCGGCGGGTTCAGTGTCCCCATCCCGCAGGTCTCGGACATGCCCCAGAGCTCGCCGACCGGGATCCCGATCGCGTGGAAGAACTCGAGCACCTCGAGCGGGGTGGGTGCGGCGCCGACGTTGACCGCGAGCGCCTCATCGAGCCCGAGCTGGGCGCGCAGCTTGGAGAAGAACTGTTCGTCGGCCTGGGCGGCGGCCTCGGCGACCCCCGCCGGGACCTCCTCCCCGGCCTGCTTCGCCTGCACCTTCTGCAGCGAGGCTGCGAGGCCCTTCTCGACCTGGGCGCGCTGCTCCTCCGGCAGCCCGGCGATCATCGCCTCCAGGCTGGCCTTGAGCTTCTCGAAGATGCGCGGCACGGCGAAAAACCAGGTCGGCTTCACCTTGGGCAGGAACTCGACGATCTTCCGCGGATCCGGGCAGACGGTCACCGACAGTCCCGCCGCCATGGGCAGGTAGTAGTGGGCGTTTCGCTCCGCGACGTGCGCGGCCGGAAGCCAGGAGATCACCCTGCCGCCGCGCTCCGGGAGCCTGATCACCTCATCGACCACCGCCGACACCATCAGCAGGTTCCGGTGGGTGAGCTGGACGCCCTTCGGCGGGCCGGTGGTGCCGGAGGTGTAGATCAGGGTGAGCAGGTCGTCGGGCTGGGTCGCCTCGACGATCTCGGCGGGGTCGAACTCCGGGTCCATCTCGGTCACCTCATCGAGCGTGTGATCGCCGCCCTCTCCGTCGACCACGATCACGTGATCGAGGTCCGGGAGCTCCTTGCGCGCCTCGTTGAAGCGGTCGAGGAACGCCTGCTCGACGATCGCGAGCTTGCTCTTCGCGTCGGAGACGACGTACTGGATCTGCTCGGGGGCGGCCGTCTGGTAGATCGAGAAGGGAACGGCACCCAGGGAGACGGCCGCGAGGTCACAGGGGATGAACTCCCAGCGATTGTTGAGCATCAGGGCGACGGTGTCGCCCTTCTCGAGGCCGAGCTTGGCGAGGCCGCCGGCGATCCTCTGGACCAGGCCGCGCAGCTCGTTCCAGGAGAGATCCTTCTCGCGCGCCTCGTCGCGGATCGCGACGTCGTCGCCGAGCCGGTCCACCTGCGCGTAGAAGGCCTTCAGCAGGTTCGCCGCGGGCAGCTCGGGCGTCGCGGCACCGCTCGCGTAGCGCTCCGAAGCGGTCACCTCCAAAGCAGCTCTCCTCTCCTCGGGTAGAACTCGGGGAAACGCTACACCAGGAGGAAACGATGCCCACCAGATCATCGACGGCGGAGTGGAGCGGCAATCTTGCGCGAGGCAATGGCACCATGGCGCTCGGGAGCGGTGCGTTCGAGGGGAGCTACTCGTTTGCGTCGCGCTTCGAGCAGGGCGACGGAACCAATCCCGAAGAGCTGATCGCGGCCGCGCACGCCGGTTGCTTCTCGATGGCGCTCGCGAACGTGCTCAGCCAGGCCGGACACGAGCCGGACTCGGTCAGCACCACCGCGAAGGTCTCCCTCGACAAGGACGACGGGGGCTTCTCGATCACGCGCAGCGACCTGACGACCGAGGTGAAGGTCGACGGGCTCGACGATGGAGAGTTCCAGCAGCACGCCGAGGAGGCCAAGCGCACCTGCCCGGTCTCGAGGGCGCTGGGCGCGATCGAGATTGGGCTGGAGGCGAAGCTGGCCTAGCTCGTGAGCCGGCCGATGTCGTTGGTCAGGCCGATGACGAAGAGCATGATCACCAGCAGGAATCCCACCGCGCTGGCGCGCTCGATCACGCTGAACGGCACCCGGCGGCCGCGGATCTTCTCCACCAGGCTCCAGAAGATGTGACCGCCGTCGAGGGGCAGGAACGGGAACAGGTTGATCAGGCCGAGGGAGAGGCTGATCACGGCCAGCACGAAGATCGCCTCGTGGATGTTGAAGCCGATCGCCTGGTTGAGCGCCTGCGAGCCGCCGACGACCCCGGAGATCTGCTTGCGCTGGGCGGGCTCGAAGATGCGCCCGATCACCGAGAGGGTTCGCGAGGTGACGAACCACATCTTGTCCGCCGCCAGCTTCGCGGCCTCGGCCGGGGACTGGTCGGCGGTCTGGCTGCCAACGGCCTTGAACTCCACCCCGAGCCGATAACGATGGTTGGAGCCGTCGTAGTAGGTATGGAGGTGCAGCGTCCGTCGCTGTCCGTTGCGGTCGACGACGACCGTCACCGGCGTCTCGGATAGGCAGCCCGGTGACCTGCCACCCGCGCAGTGGTGCCGCCGGATCAGGTGGGTGATATGCGTGAACTTGTCGTCCGCGACATCGATGCGCCGGTTCACATCCTCGATCTTCGAGACGTCAGGCATGGTCGCCCTCGCACCGTCGACGGCGAGGATCCTGTCGCCGGGCCGCAGCACGTTGGCCGCCGGCGTGTCGGCCTGGACCTTGTCGACCTCGATGCCCCGGGGGACCGGCAGGCTCAGGTAGACCAGGAGGAGCAGGATGAAGGCGAGCACGATGTTGACTACCGGACCTGCGGCGATCACGGCGATCCGCTTCCAGACTGGCTGGTTGTAGTACGCGCGCTCGAGCAGCTCGGAAGGCAGTGGCTCGCCCGGGCGGCTCACCCCCGGTCCGGCTTCCTGGTTCACGGACTCGATCCTCTCGAGCACCCCGGCCTCTCGCGGGCCCTCGGATGGATCCCGAGGCTCGAGCTCCTCGGGGTTCATCCCGGTGATCTTCACGAAACCCCCGAGGGGGATCATCCCGACGCCGTACTCGGTCTCGCCGCGCTTGATGCTGAAGAGCTTGGGCGGGAAGAAGAGGAAGAAGCGCTCGACGCGCATGCCGGTGAGCTTGGCCACGACGAAGTGGCCGCCCTCATGCAGCATGATCAGCGCCGCGAACCCCGCGACGACGAGGACCCAGGTCATGCGACGGCCAGCCCCTCGATCAGCCCCTGGGCGCGGTCGCGCGCGGCGGCGTCCACGTCGAAGAGGTCCTCGAAGTGGCGCACCGGGCCGCCGGGGATCGCCTCCAGGGTCCGGTCGATCACCTCGGGGATGCCGGTGAACGGGATCCGCCCGGCGAGGAAGGCCTCGACCGCGACCTCATCGGCCGCGTTCAATACGCAGGGCGCGGTACCGCCCACCTCACCGGCCTCACGGGCCAGTCGCAGGCAGGCGAAGGTGCCGGGGTCCGGCCGTTCGAAGCTGAGCTCCCCAACGCCCGCCAGATCCAGCGTCGGCACCTCGACGTCGGCGCGCTCGGGCAGGTGGAGCGCGTAGGAGATCGGCACCCGCATGTCGGGGTAGCCGAGGTGCGCGAGCGAAGCCCCGTCGTTCAGGTGAACCAGCGCGTGGACGATCGACTGCGGGTGGACGACGACCTCGATTCGCTCGTAGTCCACGCCGAACAGATGATGCGCTTCGATCATCTCGAAGCCCTTGTTCATCAGCGTCGCCGAATCGATCGTGATCCGCCCGCCCATCTCCCAGGTGGGATGGGCGAGCGCCTCGT
>DASXSZ010000020.1:0-2829 GCA_036505735.1 Solirubrobacterales bacterium | reverse complement strand
CTCAACCGGGCCTACATCAAGCGGGTGAACGGCAAGGCGATGAAGCGGCTCGCGGAGCGTCTCACCCCGCTTGGGGGTAGAAATCCGTCTTCGTGAGCTCGAAGGGACCCCGGATAGGGCTGCTCGCGCTGCTCGTCATCGCGGCGCCGACGACGATCGCCGGCTGCGGCTCGGACTCGAGCGGCGAGAGCAGCACCGCCGCCGGCGAAGTCACCGCGGCTCAGATCTCGATCCCCTCGCCGACCTCGCCGATCCCGACGACGACCGCGCCGTCCACCACGACCAAAGGCGGCAAGAAGGGCACGGGCCAGACGACGACCACCTCTGGGGGCTCTGGCGGCTGCACGGTCCCTGACGCATACCAGAAATTCAAGTACACGGGCCTGGACTGCTCGGCGGCGGTCGCTGTGGCCACCGCCTGGGACCAGGACGGCAAGGACTGCAACACCGTCGACAACCCGAACGTGGACGAGGGATACCACCGCACCTGTTCTGTCGAGGGCTTCACGTGCACCGCCAAGCGCGACGTCCACTCCGATGCCCGCTTCGTCGCTTGCACGCAGGGCGGGCGGAGCATTCGTTTCACCTGGCTGCCGGCTTGAGCTGAGATCAGTAGCCGGTACCCGTCGGAGCCCGCTTGCGCTCCGAGGGGTGCAGACCGCCCTTGTCGTGCAGCGTCTTGCAGGCCTGGTCCAGGTCCTCCGCGAGCTTCTCGGCCAGGGAGTAGCCGAGGGTCAGCTTGACCAGGGCCCGCATCAGCTTCACCTTGTCGGCGTTGGGCGGCAGGTGATAGGCCGGGACCATCCAACCCCGCTCTGCGGCGAGCTGCGAGGCGAGGTCGAACTCGTCGTACGGCTGCTCTCCGGAGAGCCGGAAGGCGACCAGCGGCAGCTGCTCGCCCTCCCCGATCAGCTCGAACGGGCCGATATCGGTGATCGCGGTGGCGAGCTTCTCCGCGTTGTCCTTCATCAGGCCCATCAGGTAGGCGTAGCCTGAGCGGCCGAAGCGGATGAAGTTGAAGTACTGGGCGAGGACCATCGCCGAGCCGGTCGAGAAGTTGAGCGTGAACGTGGCGTCGCGCTTGCCGAGATAGTCCTCGTAGAAGACGAGGTCGTCGGGCAGCGAATCGGGGCTGCGGAAGATCAGCCAGCCGATGCCTGGATAGACGAGCCCGAATTTGTGGCCGGAGGCGTTGATCGACTGGACCTGCTCGAGGCGGAAGTCCCACTCCGAGTCCGGGTAGACGAAGGGCCAGACGAACGCGCCGCTTGCACCGTCGACGTGGAGCGGGACGTCGAGCCCCTTCTCGTCCTTGACCTGCAGGAGGAGGTTGTTGATCCCCACGACGTCGTCGGCATGCCCCGTGAAGGTCGTTCCCAGAACGGCCGCCACTCCGATCGTGTTCTCGTCGATGTGGGGCTCGACGTCCTCCGGCCCGATCACGAGCTTGTTCTCCTGCAGCGGGACGATCCGTGGCTCGACGTCGAAATAGCGGCAGAACTTCTCCCAGACGACGTGCACGTCGCCACCGAAGATCAGATTGGGCTTGTCGGTGCCCTGGTTCGCCGCTTCCTGTCGTGCCCGCCACTTCCACTTCATGGCCAGCGCGCCGAGCATGATCGCCTCCGAGGACCCCTGCGTGCGCGCCCCCATCGTCTCGCCAGGGGCGTGGAAGAGGTCGGCCAGCATGCGGATGCATCGCTGCTCGATCTCGGCCGTCTGCGGGTATTCGGCGTGGTCGATGAAGTTCCGGTGCAGGTTCTGAGCGATCAACTCCCTGACGTCGGGTCCCATCCAGGTGGTGACGAAGGTCGCCAGGTTCCTCTCGGGATCGCCATCGAGAAAAAGCTCCTCTTCGATCAGCAACTTGGCGTCCGCCGGATCCATCGGGTCCTCGGGGATCTTGTGATCGGGCGCCGGCTCCCCGATGAAGCGCGCGCGGCTGAACCTCGCTTGCTCGCTGGGACCTTTATCCCTGTTCGCCACGCGGCGCGACACTACCCTGAACGGTGGGTGAGAGGCAATGACGGCTACGGAGCGCCCGGAAAATTCGGCAGAGCCCGCTGAGCCCGAGAGACGGCCGGCGGACCGTCCGACGCCGGAGCCACCGGCCAACGGAACGGTCGATTCGCTGCTCGAGACGACCGGCCGGGCGGTGGCACCGGTGGCCCGAGTGGGCTGGCGGGGCGCGCGGGGCGTGGCCAGGCGACTCGGCCTCGACCGGGCCGTCGAAAGCGGGGTGGATCGGGCGCTGGACAGCGAGACGGCCGCTCGCGCAACCGAGAAGTTGCTGGACAACGAGACCACCAAGCGGGTCTGGGACAAGGTCCTGGAGAGCGACGAGGCCCAGAGGCTGGTCGAGCGGGTGGCCGAGGCCCCGGAGGTCCGTGCAGCGATTGCGCGCCAGGGCATCGGCCTGGTCGAGGATCTGCGGCGCGGCTTGCGGCAGGCGTCCCGGCGAATCGACACGGCTCTGGAGGGCACCGCGCGGCGCGTGCTGCGCAGGCCCGTCCGGGAGAGCCGCCCAATCTACGCCGGCGCCTTCAGCAGGCTGCTGGCCCTGGCGATCGACGCCGCGGTCGTGTACGGCTCGCTGCTCTTGATCTCGGTGGCGATCGCCTTCCTGATCTCGATCTTCGAGTCAGGCGATCAGCAGGCCGGGACCGTCGTGCTGGCCCTCGGCTTCATCGCCTGGTCGCTGATCGCCATCGGCTACCTGGCGGTCTTCTGGTCGGGCGCCGGGCGGACACCCGGGATGTCCTTCGTCGCGATCCGGGTGCTCTCGGAGGACGGCGAACCGGTGAGGCTCGGGCAGGCGATTCGCCGCGC
>DASXSZ010000019.1:0-2130 GCA_036505735.1 Solirubrobacterales bacterium | reverse complement strand
CGGGCGGCGCCAGCCGCGTGGGGTCGAGCCCGGCCCGCTTCAGCATCGCGTCGGCCAGCCGCTCGTAGCGGTGCTCGACCAGGTCGCCCACCGGGTCCGCGCTCGCGCTCATCAGCTGCCGAAAGCTGAGCGAGCTCACCGCCCGATAGGCGAGCACCGCTCGCGCCGCATCGGCCCGGCCTGTGATCGAGGCGATGCGCACGAACGCCAGGGCGGCGCCGGTCTCGCGCATGTCGCGCCAGCGCCACCCGCCGTAGGGCAGCAAGACCAGGAGGATGGGCGGCAGCGCGACGAGCAGCGCGAGGATGACCGCGAGCCGAAAGATCGCCTCGTGGATGTTCTGCCCCGCGCTCACCAGCGGGTCGCCCGAGTTGTGCTTCAAGGCGTCCGCCATGTCCTGCAGGAACTGGGTCAGGAGCGGAATCCCGCCTGGCACCGCCTGCCGGAAGGAAGCGATCCACTCGTTGAACGTCTGGCCCGTGCTCTTGATCCCGTCGGCGATCGCCTCGAGCCCCATCACGGTCGAGTAGATCAGCCAGCCGAGATAAGCCCAGGCCACCGCCCACAGGACGACAGCGATGTCGGCGAGGGCCCGCAGGAAAGCCGGCCACGCGCGATCGGGGTACGGCTTGAGCATCACGACTCGCGCACGATAAGTCACCGGGCGCGAAACCGGGCCGTTGCCGGCCCGGCTATCTAGGCGATCGCATAGTCGACCTCGACGCTGACCTGGACGTCGAGCTCGCCGACCGGCACCTGGGTCACCGCTTTGTCGGCGGGCATCGCCCCGCTGAAGCTCAACGGGTAAGGAGGCCGGGAGCTCACCGACAGGTCGCTCACGCGCAGCACCTGGCCGAGCTGGACGCCGGCCGCCGCAGCCATCGCCTGCGCCTTCGTCTTGGCGTCGGCGATCGCCAGTGCGCGAGCCTCAGCCTGCGCCGCCTTCGGGTTGGCCAGCCCAAAGCCGACCGAGATGTTGGTGGCGCCGCCCTCCTGGACGATCGCGTCCAGGGTCTTGCCCACCGTGTCGACGTTGTGCCACTTGAACTGCAGCTGCTCGGAGGCGCGGTAGCCGGTGATCGACTGGCCGCTCGAGCCGTAGACAGGCCCGATCCAGTAGCCGGAGGTGCTGAGGTCCTTGTCCGGGACACCGAGCGCCTTGATGCGGTCGATCAGCCTGGCCGCCTTGGCGGCGAGGTCTCTTTGCGCCGCGGTGGCGGTCGAAGCCTGGGCTTCCAGACCCGCGCTCACGGTGGCGAGGTCGGGCTTCCTGGAGACGATCGCGTCGCCGCCGGCGAGGATGGCGGAGTCGATCGAGGACGAGCCTGTGGCGGACCGGACGTTGACCAGAATCGGGGGGCGATTGGCGACAACGACCGCGGCGATCACGATCGAGACGACGATGGCTGCCGCCGCGACCGGGATGACAAGCACACGCAGGTTCTGGGACATCGGGGCAAGACCTCCTTTTGCCTGCAGAACGCCGCCCGCCGGGCGCAGGTAACAAGCCGCGATACTCGTGTGGATGTCGGCGGCGGACTGGTTGAGCACAGCCCGCCTGCTCCTCGTCGCGGCCATGTGGCCGGTGGCGCTGGCCGGTCAGGGCCGGCTGCTCGGCCTGGGACTCATCGTCACCGCCCTGACCGACGCCCTCGACGGCCACCTGGCGCGGCGGCTCCATGGCGCGTCACGCCATGGTGCGCGGCTGGACGCGATCGCCGACACCGTCCTTCTGGTTTCGACCGCCGCCTGGCTCCAGCTCCTGCACCCGCAGCTGCTCCCCGACAACTTCGGCGCGATCGCCATCACGAGCGCTCTCTACGTGGCCTCCGTCGGGGCGAGCTGGATCGCGTTTCGGCGTCTTGTCGATCCACGCCGGCTGTCGGCGAAGATCGCGGGCGCACTGCTCTACGGGTTTGCGCTGTTCACGCTGCTGACGGGCGTCTACGAACCTCTGATGCTCGACATCGCGCTGCTTGCCCTGGCCATCTCGTCGGCCGAGACGCTGGTGGCCGCGAGCAGGACCGTCCAGCCCTTCCAGCGGTAGCTGCGATGGACCGGCATCGTCACCAGCCGTCAGCAGCTCGAGCGGCGTGCCTCCGCAGCCTGGGCGTCGGCGAAGTTGAATGC
>DASXSZ010000018.1:0-6510 GCA_036505735.1 Solirubrobacterales bacterium | reverse complement strand
TACGCTCTAAAGGTGCGCGCGTCGCAGGCTTCGCGCGGTCCGGCGACCGGCAGGCCCAACCGTGGAGGTTCCGATGGGAAAGGTGATCATCTCGACCCACATCACCGTCGATGGCGTCATCGGCCCCTCGCCCCAGGACTGGGCGATCCTGGAGGGCGAGGGCGAACGGTACAAGTTCGACCAGCTCCTGGCCGCCGACGCGTTCCTGCTCGGGCGCAAGGTCTACGAGGGCCTCGCCAGCGTCTGGCCCACCATCACCGACGACACCGGCTTCGCCGAGCGGGTGAACAGCATCCCCAAGTACGTCGCATCCCGGACCCTGGAAGAGCCTCTCGACTGGAACGCATCGTTGATCAAGGGCGATCTCGCCCAGAGCGTGACCAGCCTCAAGGCCCAGCACCGCGGGAACCTGCTCTCCTTCGGCTGCGGCGAACTCGCCTACGAGCTTGCCGCCCAAGGACTCGCCGACGAGATCCACTTCTCGGTCAACCCTGCGGTGTGGGGCAGCGGCGACCGGGCCTTCCACGGCCGCCAGGTCCGGATGCAGCTGATCGCCACGACTGCCGAGCAGTGGGGCGATGGCCTCCGGCCGAAGCGGAAGGCAATCGCCCCGGCAGTGGTCGATCCTCTCGCCGATCGCCAGCCCAGCACCCGAGGAAAGGCGCGCGATGACCAGGACGGCTCCATCGCCGGCAGAAGGCCACAAGCCCGGGGATCCCCGGCGGCGCCACCGACGCGCCCTTGATCCCTCACCTCGGGCGCGGCGACACCCGTGACGGCGTGAGGGGTCGCGGCTTTTACGATCCACCGGTGTCCGTGTTCGTGTCAGCTCCACTGGGGCCTCCGCACTCCCGGTTGGCCTCCTGGAACCGCGGGGTGTCCGGGTCGAGCTCGGGGTGCGCGCCTGTGTCGATGTCGAAGCCCCCGTCCGGGCCCGGGTCGGGGAAGGTCGGGAAGGCATGGGCCCGCATGCACTTGGCGTAGCGAAGTCTCGCCTGATCCTGCTCCTGCTCCCCCTCCGAAGGGGTGGGCAGCAGCGATTTGCAGGACTCCTGGGCCTGCTTGAGCTGAGGATTGTCCGGGTCCAGATCGCTTCCCGGCACTCCCTCGACCCTGAACTGGCCCTCGGCGTCCGGATCGGGGAAGTCCGAGACGCCGTGGTCGCGCATGCACTGGGAGTAGGCGAGCGCGTCGGCCATCCGGAAGCCGGACGGCGACGCGGTGGGCGTGCTCGACGACCCGGCGCCCGCGACGCCCGGGCCGCTCGAGCCCCGGGAGCACGCGGTGGCGAGCACGCCGACGGCGAGCAGCCACCCAGCGAGGAGGGCTGTGCGGCCGAGAGGGCGATGGCGCCTCCCCTTCTGGTTCGGATGCTGCGGATCGTGCCGCATGTCGTCCTCCTACTGGCTCGGTGGATGTACCCGTCGAGCCCGTTCTACGAGGGCGACGGTTTCGAAAAGGTTTCGATGTCCCTGCTGCATCACATCCGCTCTCCTTTAGCCCGTCTCGTTGTTAACTCCTCCAGCCCGCGGATCAGCTTCATCTGCCTGTAGTGGCGGAGGGATCGAGCGTCCGCGCCAAGGGCCATCCCAAGTCCGAGCCCCATGAGGCCCCCTCGGTCACGCGCCGGCTGGTAGAGGAGTTCGTTCGGCGGCCGCCCCCCGGCTCGACAGCCGCTCGGCGGCTCGAGGGCGTCACCGAGCGGGAACTCGAGGTCCTACGCCTAGTGGCCCGCGGCCTGTCCAACGCCGAGATCGCCGGCACACTGTTCCTCGGCGAGAGCACCGTGAAGACCCACGTCGGGCACATCCTCGACAAGCGAGCTTCATGACCGTGTGCAGGCCGTGATCCTCGCCTACGAGGCCGGCTGGTGCGCCCAGGACAGATGGAGAGCGCCTGATCAGCAGCGTGTTGGGTGCAAGAATTCGATCATGCGGGCGCTGGGAGTTCGGGCCGAGCCGAAACATCGAACTAAAGCCAGCGAATGTTGGCGGGGCGGGGCTCGAATGGGGGCGAACCGGACGCGCCTGTGTCGGGGGCGATGCGCACACGCCAGCCATCCGATCCCTTCGGTCGCGCGAGTCGACAAGAGGAAGCGGAGCGGGAGCCGGTCCGTCGCGGGGGTGGCGCGCCACCAAGAGGCAATGACCGCGAGGCCAGCATCCTGACAGGTCGAATCAGTCTCACCGTGCCTGGGTGCTCCCGATCTCCCACGATCCCCCGGGAGTCCGGTGCCGCGCGCCGAGCAGATGTTCTAGGGCCAAGCGGACTCCTGGCGGCTACCGGCCGAAGCGCTGGGGCTGGCTCGCCTCCTCATGGGCGAGACCGCTCGCGGACTCGAGCTGTGCCGAGGACCGTTGTCTTACGTCCGATCGGCCGGGCACCTTGTTGAGATCGCCGGCGGCATGCGCCGCCGGGACCGGAAAGCTCACTTCGACGTCGAGTCCCCCGCCAGGCAGGGACCGGACGTTGAGGGTGGCATCGTGGGCCTCGGCGATGGCTCGAACGATGGAGAGCCCGAGCCCGACACCCTGTCCGTGGCCCGTCCGCTCGACCTCCAGTCGCTGGAACGGCTGGAAGAGTCGGTCGATTTCACCCACGGGAACTACGGGTCCGCTGTTCGCGATCGACAAGACGGCGTGACCGCTGCGCGTCCCTACGGTCACGCCGATGTGACCGTTGGCGACGTTGTGAAGGATCGCGTTGTCGACCAGGTTGGTGATCAGCCGCTCGACCAGGCGCGGGTCACCGACGAGCGAGGCCGAAGCGAGCGCCTCACGGAGGTCGAGCCCTCTTGCTTCCGCCTCCTCCCGTCGGGTCAGCAGCACGTCGCCGGTCAGGCTCGCAAGGTCGAACGGCTCGTGTTTGAAACGACCCGCTTGGCCCCGAGCTAGGGTCAACAGCGCCTCGATGAGGCGCTCCTGTTGCGCACCGGCGGCCAGAACGCGCTCGTGTGCGACGCGGAGGGAGTCCACCGTGGCATCGGGGTCGGCCAGGGCGACCTGCGCGACGGTTCGCTGGCGGGCCAGGGGGGTCCGCAACTCGTGCGAGGCGTTGGCGACGAATCGACGCTGGGCATCGAACGATCGCTCCAGCCGGGCGATCAGATCATCGAAGGTGTCCCCGAGCTCCTTGAGCTCGTCGTCGGGGCCCGCGAGGGCCAGGCGCTCGTGCAAGCTGGTCGCGGAGATGTGCCGGGCGGCCGTGGTAATCGTGCGGAGGGGGCGCAAGACTCGGCCGGCGACCATCCAGCCGAGCCCGATGGATGCAGCAGCCATGACGCCCAGCGCGATCCCCGAGTTGACGAGGAGCTGGTGAAGCTGGGCGTCCTGCTGGGCCACCCGCTGAGTGTCGAGGAGGCGGGCCTGCACCTTATTAGGCTGCGGCTGGGTGAGTCCCGTGGGCCCGACGACGATCCGTTGCGTCGACCCCCCATTTGCGCCAAGTCGGGCGCCGGCCCCCCCGCAGACGGCCACGGCGGGGCCACCGGGACTCTGCTTGAAGGAGCAGGCGATGTCGGTTGAACTGACCAAAACATAGGTGATGGCCAACAGACCGAAGCCCGATGCGAGGAACAGGGCACCGTAGAACGCGGTGAGGCGTAGACGCAGCGTACGTCGGGGGAGGTGCGGGCGGACGGCGAGTGCGGCGAGCCGGTTGCGAAGTCCCACAGTTACCCCTCGATTCGGTAGCCCGACTTGGCCACCGTCTGGATGATCGGCGGATCGCCGAGCTTGGAGCGCAGGCGGCTCATCGTGATCTTGACCGAGCTGGTGAACGGGTCGGCGACCTCGTCCCACACACGTTCGAGGAGCTCCTCGGCCGAGACCGTTCGACCACGCGAAGCTAGGAGCAGCTCCAGCACGCCGAACTCCTTCGGCGCCAAGTTGAGGGGCCGCTCCCCCCGAGAGGCGCGTCCCCTGGCCGTATCGACGACGAGGTCCCCCAATCGCAGCATCGGGGGGAAGGCCGGCTGGGCCCGCCGCACCAGCGCGCCGATCCGAGCCACGAGCACGGGGAAGTCGAACGGCTTGGGCAGGTAGTCATCGGCGCCCAGGCCGAGCCCATCCACGAGGTCCTCCATCGCGCCGGCGGCGGTGAGCATGAGCACGCGGCTGCGAGATCCGGCGGCAACGAGCTCCGCGCAGATCTCGTCGCCGTGCATCCCGGGCAGGTCTCGGTCCAACACGATCACGTCGTAGTCGTTGACCATCGCTCGCTCCAGGCCGGATGGGCCGTCGGGCGCCACGTCGACGGCCATCCGCGCCCGTCGCAGACCGACCGCGACCGCTTCGGCCGTCTCCTCGTCGTCTTCGATCACGAGCACCCGCACGAGGCTCCTCCACGGAACGGACCAGCTGGGTCGATCCAGTGCAACCCTCTCCAGCTTAGGGGCCCCAGCTTAGGCGCCTTTGGCCCCGAGGATGACACGCCGTAGGTTTCGTCACGGTTTCATCCCGTCCCCGACTCCTCGACCCCGCCCGAACTCGGCCGGGCGGATCCGGATCGAAACCTTTTCGAAACCATCGCCGCCGTACAACCGGCTCGACAGCCACACCACACCAGCCAACAGGAGGACGAGATGGGACGCGAAGGACAGCATCCGAGCCAACAGGCGAAGAGGTCTGGACGTCTCCGCCGGGCTGGCCGCCTCGCTGCGGCATTGATCTGGATCAGCCTGCTCGCGGCGGCGTGCTCGAACGGCTCCGGCGGCCCAGGCGTCGCCGGCGCCGGGTCACCCAGCTCGTCCGCTTCATCCTCCCCAAGCGCCTCAGCGGGCGGATATCAGGCGAACGCGCTCGCCTACTCCCAGTGCATGCGCGACCACGGCATCACCGATTTCCCTGACCCCGACGCGAACGGGCAGGTGAACAATCCGCACCTCGAGGAAGCGAGTGGCGTGGTCGCCGAAGCGCAGAAAGCCTGCCAGGACCTGCTGCCGGACGGCGAATCCGGCGACGGCACGTCGAATGGAGGCCAGGCTGCCAGAGAAGACGCGATGCTCGCCTACTCCCAGTGCATGCGCGACCACGGCGTCTCCGGTTTCCCCGACCCGGTCCCCGACCCGGGCGGCGGCTGGATCATTCCGAAGAACGGGGAGTACGACCCCCTAGACCCGGCGGTCCAGGCGGCCGACCAGGCCTGCCTCCAATCCCTCCGGGACGCCGACACCTCCCCGACGGAGGCTCCCGGTGACTAGGCGTTGGTGAAGGAGGGCTCAGATGCTCCGTGAACGCAAGCCCCCCGATGACACCCCGGGGGACGCCGCCCGCTTCGGATCGGCTTCATCGCCGCGGGCCCGATGGCGATCGCGATCATCGCCACGGCCTGCGCGGGAGGCTCGGCCGGCCGGGATGTGGCGGGCCAGCGATCCTCCAGCATAAGCAGTACCGGTGCCTCGCCCTCCGGGGACCTCCGGTAGGCGCCGCTCGCTTACGCCAAGTGCATGCGGGCGCATGGCTTCCCGAACTTCCCCGATCCCGACCCGGACGAAGGCTTCGATCTCGGCGCGCGCGCGCACCCCGAGCTCGACCCGGACAACCCGCAGTTCCAGGAGGCCCACCGCGAGTGCCTCCCCAGCGGGACTGATACGAACACGAGCGCCGCGGGTTCGTTGTGAGGCCCTGCGCGCGATCGACGGCGGCGTCACGCGCCAGTACACAGAGAAAGGAAGGTCCAACGACATCCGACGAGCCACGGCCACGCAGTGCTCGCAGCGGGTGTGGCCACGGTTTCACACGGCCCGGGAGCGCGGCGCTACGTCTCCTACTCCCGCCCTCGGCTCCGCGTGTCGATCACGACGAAACCTTCCCGAAACCTTCCCTCCCGTACAACGGGCTCGATACGCACATCCGCGATCCGAAGGAGGTCCACATGGTGCGTGAAGCAAGGCCTCACGACGAGCCCGGCGGGCGTCGCCTCTGGCGGGTCAGTCTCGCGGCGTCGGTGTTGCTGGTCATCGTCCTGCTCGCGACGGCGTGCTCGGGCGGCTCGGCCGGGCCGGGGGTGGCCGGCCAGGGGTCCTCGAGCACCCCCAGTGCAAGTGCCTCGCCCTCCGGGGACCCCAGGGAGGTCATGCTCGCCTACGCCCAGTGCATGCGGGACCACGGGATCTCCGACTTCCCCGACCCGGAGCCGGGCGGCGGCATCGCGATCCAAGCGGGCGGCGACCTCGATCCTGACAGCCCGCAGTTCAAGGCCGCCGACGACGCCTGCAAGTCGCTGCTCCCGCCTCCGCCCTCGCCGGAGCAGCAGCAGCAGGAATACCAGCAGATGCTGGCCTACGCGAAGTGCATGCGGGAGCACGGCTTCCCGGACTTCCCCGACCCAAAGCCGGGCGAGGGCATCGGCATCGACGTCGGCGAGCACCCCGAGCTCGACCCGAACAACCCGAGGTTCCAGGCCGCCAACGAGGCCTGCGGTGGCCCGAGCGAGGGCAACACGAACACGCAGACGAACGGGGGTGCGCCATGACGGCCCGAGGCTCTCGGCAGACGGCGCACCTCTCGC
>DASXSZ010000017.1:0-16972 GCA_036505735.1 Solirubrobacterales bacterium | reverse complement strand
CTGCTCCTCAACGCCAGCGAGCGATCCAAAAGCGACGGTGGCAGGCTGCGTATCACCCGAGCGTCCTCGCCACAGGTCCGGCGGGTGCTGGAGCTGACCGGCGTCGGCGAGCTCTTGCCGTTCGGCGACTGACGCGCATAGGGCCGCGCCGGTCCGATCATCCAGGGGCATTCGGCGACCGCACCGAACCGGGCGGCCGGGTGTTCGTTCGTTTGGGTACGCGTGTCGTTCTTCCGAAGGAGCACGATCCCAGCGCTGCTCTCACTGCTGCCCCTCGTGGCGGTCGGCCTGACGTGTATGCCGACAGCGGCGGATGGCATGAGCCGCAGCCAGGCTCGCTACCTGCGAGCCGCGAACGACGGGGTCAAGCAGACCCACCGCTGGTGGAATCGAGGGCGGCGCTGGTACAGCTCGGTCCTGGGCGGATCGCACGTGGCCTCGCTTTGGGGGAGCGTGCCCCTGTTCGAGGCCCTCTGCGGACTCGAGATCGCCCAGCCCTCCCGCCGGCACCGACATCAGCTGAACCGCTTCGCGCTCGGCGCGGAGCGCTTCCTGAATCCGGCACTCGAGCCGGTGCCGGGCTTCGGGCCCAAGCCAGGCCAGCATGAGGCCGGCAAGACAACCTGGTTCGACGACAACGGCTGGTGGGGGATGGCCTTCCTCGACGCATACCGCGCCACCGGCAACAGCCGGTACCTGGCGGACGCCCAGGTCGCCCAGAACTTCATCAGCATCTCGGGCTGGGACACGACACCCGGGCGCCCCGGGGGGATCTGGTGGAACACCAACCACAGCTTCTACGCCGGGGAGTCCCTGGCGGGCGGGACGCTGCTATCGGCGCGGCTCTACGCGATCACCCACGACCGGCGCTACCTCGACGACGCACTCCGCTACATCGCCTGGGGGGACGTCTGGCTGACCGATCCGACGACCGGGCTCTACGCGCGGCTGCGCAAGCCCGGCACCTACGGCGTCCCCGTCACTGGCGGGGCCCGGGCGGCGGCCGCCGATCTCGAGGCTGAGGCCCGGAACCCCGACCAGGCCGCCAAGCTCGAGGCCGCCGGGGGTCCGGCCGCGAGCGCCGGCAGCGCGGAGGCGGCGAGCTCGAACTACCCGCCCTTCGCACCCTCGCCGATGCCCTACGTGAACGGCCCGATGATCCTCGCCCACCGGATCATCTGCGAGCAGACGGGCGAGAATTCCTACTGCCAGCGGGCGGAGCAGCTCGCGGCGACCACGCTCTGGGTGTATCGCCGCTTCTGGATGGGGCCCCAGTTCGACTTCTGGTACGTGCGGACCATGCTCGAGTTCGCGCAGCTCGACAACGGTGGCGACTGGTACGGGATCGCGCAGCGCTCCGGCCGCAGCGCACTCCACCGCGCCCGCGATCGCCACGGGCTCTACCTGCGCACCTGGTACGGCAAGAAGGCCTCCACGGCCAGCGCGCCGAAGGGCAGCCTCCAGCTTCACTCCGCGAACGCGGCGCTGTTCGCCTGGATGGCGGCGCTCGGCCGCTGAGCGTCTAAGGGCCGGTGCCGGCTGCCAGCAGCGCGACCACAGCGACCGCAACGCCGAAGATGGCCCCGACCGTGTAGGCGAGGACAAGCCGTCCGCCCCGCACTCGATCGGTCGCCAGGTGATCGATCAGGGTGCTCAATGCCAACCTCTCTTTCTCGGGCCTACGGAGTTAGCTGACGGGCTCGCGCCGAAAGAGTGCGCTACGGATTTCCCGATTCGCCCACGGAGCTTCCACTCCACTTGGTTCCCCCGTTCGCGCCGGATGACGACGCGATTCGGCAGGTTCAGATGAGCCACCCGTACCCGATCGGGACGGGTTGAAACCAGGAAATTGCCTGGAACTAAGCCGCCTTGCCGAGCTTGCCGCCGCGCACCAGCTCCTCGCGGACCTTGCGCACGTGGCCCGTGGAGCAGTTGGCGCGCTTTGCGATCACGCCGTCGGGCTCCTCGGGGCTGCGCCGGAGCTCGAACTCGAGCAGCGCCTGGCGCCTGGAGGCCCAGCCGTCACCGTTCGCGCCGATGGTCGCCTTCTCGACGGCCTTCTCGCGCTGGCAGTGCAGGCAAAGCCAGCTGCCACCCTGCTTGGTCCAGCCCTCGGGCCGGCGCGGGGTAGAGCTGCCCGCCGCGTAGCGCACGGTCACCTCGCAGCCGGAACACGTCCAGCGACGTGTCCGGGGCGCGCGAGAGCGCGTGGTAGTGGCGGTTGTGGTCTTGGACATGAGTTACCTCCGCGGTATCGAGCGCTGCGTTCGCGAAGGCTGCCGATAGAGGAAGAACTGCGCGAAAACGCTGCAAATGCCGGGTTTCCTGGGCCCGGCGGGGACATACATGTTAGCAGACGCTGAAATCCCTCCAAATGGGCGATTTTGTGTCGGCCTTAAGCACGAGCTCTAGGATGCCCGCCCCCGATGGAGTCCCTCCCCGGATCCGCTGACACGGCACTCGAGTCGCGGACCGCGATCCGCCCGGCGGTTCCCTCCCTGCCGAGGATCGAGGCGGGCCGGCGCGCCCTGATCGCGAACGCCTCGCTTGGCGGGATGCTCGTGGTCGGCTTCCTGATGGCGGCCGCCGCCGCCGCGAAGCACTACGGGCCGACCCTCCACATCCACCATGCGCTGCCCGGCTCGCTCAGGGGGCCGCTCCACTGGCTCGAGATCTCGCTGAGCGGCACCGAGTTCGCCGTCCTGTTCATCGTGCTGGGCGTCTGCTACCTCGGGGTTGTCGCCTTCTCGGACTCCGTCAGCGTGCGGGTCGGGGTCGGGGCGATCGTCGCGCTGCACGTGATCTTCATGATCGCGCCGCCGCTGCTCTCCAGCGACATCTTCAACTACGTCGGCTACGCCCGGCTCGAGACGGTGCATCACCTCAACCCCTACGTCCACCCCCTGGCGGCGGAGCCGACCGATCCCTCCTACATCTACGTGGGCTGGCCGCTCAACACGACCGCGTATGGGCCGATCTTCACGCTCGCGAGCCTGCCGCTGGGCTGGATCGCCTTCACGACCGCGATCTGGCTGCTCAAGTCGGTGACGGCGCTAGCCAGCCTCGGCTGCGTCGCGCTCGTGTGGGCCTGCGCGCGGCGCCTGGGCCGGCCCCCGCTGCCCGCGACCCTCTTCTTCGGCCTCAACCCGATCCTGCTCGCCTACGCAGTCGGCGGCGCCCACAACGACCTGCTCATGGTGGCGGCGGCGCTGGGTGGCATCTACATGCTGCTGGCCGGGCGGGAATCCGGCATGCTGGCGCTGGTCGCCGCAGTGGCGGTGAAGAGCTCGTCGGTCGTGCTGCTGCCCTTCGCCCTGCTCGGGTCCAGGCGCCCGTCGAGGGCACTGTTCTGGGTGCTGCTCGCGGCCGCGGTCGGCGCCGTCGCCACGCTGCTCGCCTTCGGGACCCACACCTCCAGCCTCCTGCACGTCCTGCAGCGCGACGCCCGCCTGGAGACGCCGAACGACGTCCCGGGGGTGGTGAACAACGTGTTCGGACTCGGCCTCGCCAACCGAACCCTCGGCAGGATCGGGATGCTCGTCCTGGTGCCGACGGTCGCCCTGCTGCTCGTGCGGGTCTACCGCGGCGGCGACTGGCTCGAGAACGCGGGCTGGGCCACCTGCGCGGTCCTGGTCACCACCACCTGGTTTCTGCCCTGGTATCTGATCTGGTTCCTGCCGCTCGCGGCTCTCGCGGTGCGGCCCTATCAACGCATCACCGCGCTCGCCCTGACCGCCCTGGCGATCGGGCTGCAGCTGCCGCTGATATTCGGCAAATAGGCGGGAGATTCAGCTAGCGCGGCGGCCCGGCGTACCCCGGCGCGCCGATCAGGGGCAGGACGACGGTGCAGGGCACCGGCGCCGGGTGGGCCGGGTCGAGCGCGTTGAGGACGTCTTGGGCGACCACCGGGTCTGCGGCCATCGAGACATGCTCCGCCTGGTCGAGCGGGCATTGATCCTGGACGACGAGATTGGTCATGTTGGGCGCCGCCTCGATCCCGCTCGTGTAGGGCACGACCAGCTCGTCGTTGCGGGTGACGATGTTCGTGTAGGCGACGCCGGGCGCCGCGATACCGCCGTCCCGGAGCTTCGCGATGAAGGCGGAGCCCGCCAGGAACTCCGGGCATGAGGCGCAGTAGGTGGAGACGCTCTGCTCGATCCCATCCGAGAGCCCGAAGGCCTTGCCGACCTGGTCGATGGTGGCGAGTCCGGCGACGTTGGTGCCGTGCCAGAGAGTGGTGATGCCGACGTAGTGGCTCACCGCGGCGGCGCCGCCGAGGTACTTGACGTACCAGTCCGGCATCAGGCTCCCCTCCGAGTGGCCCACGATGTCCACGTTGGCGACGCCGGTCGCCGCGCGGACCCGATCGACGAAGGCCGAGAGCTGCTGGGCGCTCTCCTCCATCGTGGTCAGTCCCCCGGGCTGGTAGCCGGGGAACGAGACGTTCGCCTTGGTGCCGTAGGTGAGCGAGAAGACGCAGTAGCCGTGATTGGCGAGGATCGGCGAGAAGGTCCACCAGTCGTCCGTCTGGCGATCAGGCCTCTCGGTACCCCCCGGGCGCCCATTGCCAGCGCGGAATCTACCCACATATGATCGGCCGATGCGTCAGCGACAGATCGTCCGATGCGGCAGCTGACCAGCCTCGACGCGCAGTTCCTGGCGCTGGAGAGCTCGAATCAGACCGGCCACGTCGCCGGTCTGACCATCCTCGATCCCTCGACCACGGCCAGCGGGGAGCTCAACTTCAAGGACGTCTGTGCGCTGATGGAGGAGCGGCTGCCTCTGCTCCCGCCGCTGCGCTGGCGGCTGGTCGAGGTGCCGTTCGGCCTCGACTACCCATACTGGCTGGACGATCCCGACTTCGATCTCGATTTTCACGTCCGCGAGCTGGCCCTGCCGCCCGGTGGGCAGAAGGAGAAGCTCGCCGAGCAGGTGGCCCGCATCGTCTCCCGCCCCCTGGACCGCTCCCGGCCGCTCTGGGAGCTGTACCTGATCCACGGGCTCGAGGACGGCCACAAGGCCCTGCTCACCAAGATCCACCACTCGATGATCGACGGGCTCTCCGGCGCGGAGATCATGGGCGTCCTCTTCGACCTCGCCCCGGAGGGGCGGGAGCTGCCCGAGCCGGTGGCGGATGGCGCTGAGCGGCAGCCTGGCGACCTGGAGATGCTGAGCCGGGGATTGATGGGGGTGCCGCGCTATCCGCTGCGGATGCTGCGCTCGCTGCCCAGGGCGCTGCCGAATCTGGACGAGGCACCGGTGTTCAGCACCCTGCCGGGCGCCCGCACCGTCGCGAAGATCGCCGATCGGCTCACCCGGACCGTGAGCAACCGCGAGAGCGGGGTGCTCGCGCACACCAACTACAAGGCCCCGAAGACCCGCTTCAGCGGGCGCATCTCACCGCACCGGCGCTTCGTCTTCGGGCAGCTCGACCTGGACGAGGTGAAGAAGGTCAAGAACAAGCACGGCTGCACGGTCAACGATGTGGTCGTCTCGATCTGCGCCGGCGCGGTGCGCAGCTGGCTGCTCGAGCACGACGATCTGCCGGCCGACCCGCTGGTCGTGCAAGTCCCGGTGTCGGTGCGGACCGATGAGCAGGTGGGCACCTACGGCAACCGGATCATGCTGATGAGCGCTCCCCTGTACACCAACGAGCCCGACGCGGTTCGCAGGTTGGACAAGACCCACAAGGCGCTCGCCGCGATGAAGGAGCATCATCGAGCCCTCCCCGCGGAGTTGCTCCAGGACACCAACCACTTCATCCCGCCGGCGGTCTTCGCAAGGGCGGCGCGGGCAACCTTCGCTCTGTCGACCAGCGGTCGCGGCCGCCCCACCTGGAACCTGGTCGTCTCGAACGTGCCGGGTCCCCGGTTTCCGCTCTACTGCGCGGGGGCCAGGTTGGTGGCGAACTACCCGGTCTCGGTGATCACGGACGGGATGGGACTCAACATGACCGTGATGAGCTACTGCGGCAAGATGGATTTCGGCATAGTCGCCGACCGGGACCAGATGCCGGACCTGTGGTCGATGCTCGACCGGCTGCGAGATTCGCTCGAGGAGCTCAAGTAGGGGGTCCCGCCGTCGAGCTGTCCGAGCTTGTGCCCGAGACCGGTGCGGGCCGCATCTTCGCGCGCGAAATGCGGCCAGGGATCGCCGACGCCGACGACACAGGACGCTGCCGGCTGGACGCGATCGCCCGCTGGCTGCAGGACATCGCCTACGCCGACCTCGTCGACGCCGGGTTCGAGGGCCGCGGCGCCTGGATCGTGCGCCGCACCCGGATCCGGGTGGAGGGGTTCCCGCGCTTCGCCGATCACCTCGTACTGCGGACCTTCTGCAGCGGCATCGGCCGCTTCTCGGCCGAGCGCCGGACGTCGATTCGCGGCGAGCACGCGGCTGTGGAGACGGTTGCGCTCTGGGTCTGCCTCGATCCCGAGGCAGGGAGACCCATGCGCTTCTCGCCGGATTTCATCGCCGTCTACGAGGAGAGCGCCGCCGGCCGCGATGCCAACGTGCGGCTGCGTCACCCCGATCCGCCGCCCGAAGCGACCTCCCAGCCCTGGCGGTTCCGGGCCGCCGAGATGGATCCCGCCGGGCACATCAACAACTCGCACTACTGGATCCCCCTAGAGGAGGAGCTGGCGGGAGGACCTGGGCCGGAGTCGATCGACGCCGAGATCGAGTACCGGGACCCGGCGATGCCCGGGAATGTGGTCCTGCTGCGGCACCAGTCGTCGATGTGGATTGCCAGCCCGGCCGGCGCGGTGCACGCGTCGCTGCTGCGGGGTTAGGCGGCGGCGCGCGCCCGGGCACCGTCCGCCGCCCGGGCATGATCCGAGATCGCGTCGATCAGCAACTGCCAGACGCCGCGCGGCAGGTCGTGCCCCATCCCCTCGATCATCATCAGCCGGGATCCGGGGATCGCCTTGGCTGTGGCGCGTCCGCCTGACGGGCGGATCATCTTGTCGACCGTGCCGTGTATCACCAGAGTCGGCACCTTGATCGTGCCGAGCATCCCGGTGCGGTCGCCCGAGGCGACGATCGCTCCGAGCTGGCGGCCGCCGGCCCTGACGTCGAAGCCGCGGTCGTAGCTGCGAGCGGCTCGCTCCCGGATGTACTGCTCGTCGCGCGGGAAGCCGGTCGATCCGACCAGTCCGAAGACCTCGGCCGAGCGCTGGATATAGCCATCGCGGTCGCGGGGCGGCGGCTGCAACAGGTACCGGTAGACCGAGAGCGCCGGCTGGCCGTGCCAGCGGCTCCCTGTGGTCGACATGATCGAGGTGAGCGAGCGAACGACCTCCGGATGCTCGGCGGCAAGGACCTGGCCGATCATCCCGCCCATCGACGCGCCGACCACGTGGGCGGGTGCGATCTCGAGCTCGCGGAGCAGGGCGGCCGCGTCCTCCGCCATGTCGGAGAGCGTGTACTGCTCCGGGCCGACCCGCCGGCGGAGCATCTGGCCCAGCGTCGGAGGGCGGAAGTCGAAGTGGGTCGAGCGGCCGATGTCGCGATTGTCGAAGCGGACGACGTAGAAGCCGCGCTCCGCCAGGTCGGCGCAGAAGTCCTCATGCCAGGCGATCATCTGCGTCGCCAGCCCCATGACGAGCAGAATCGGCACCTCGTCGGGGTCGCCGAAGGTCTCGTAGCACAGGGTCACGCCGCGGCCGACGTCGCAGAACTGCTCGCTCATCCCGTGATCGTAGATGCCTCGATCTCCGCGCTCCCGCCGGCGCCGTCCCTGCGCTGGTCGCTTTTCGGTAGGGGATTTCCGCAAGGGATCTTGCAGGCGTGTTAGCAACGGCTTACATTTGGGCGCCGAAGGGTTAGCCTGGCCAACAGCCGCGGGCGGCCCGAGGTCGCTGCGCATTCTGATGCCGGCTCCCACAGGTCAAAGAGGGCGATCAACCCCCCGAGGGCGCGCCGGCGTGCTCGCGCTGATGGTGTTCGTCACCCTCGTGATCGGGGCGCTGATCGGGCAGAGCGCGATCGGCGATCCGGCCTCGAAGATCGCCCAGAAGCAGAGCGAGCTCAGCCGGATCCAGTCGAACGAGGGCCCGCTGCGGGCTCAGATCGACCGGATGAACGCCGAGGTCGACCAGCTGATCGGGCGCGAGTCGCAGCTCCGCCAGCAGCAGGCCGCGGCCCAGCACGAGCTGGAGGTGAAGCAGGCCGAGCTCGACAAGGCGACCGCCGAGCTGAACGCCGAGAAGGCCGAGCTCGCCCGGGTGAGGGCGAAGCTGAAGGGGGCGATCGCGTCGCTCGAGCAGCTGCTGGTGGAGATGTACAAGTCGAACGACCCGGACGTGACCGCCGTCGTGATCCAGTCGGCGAGCTGGTCTGACCTGCTGACGCGCACCGAGTACCTCGACCACATCCAGAGCTACGACGACGCGGTGGTCGCCCGGGTCCGGGGGCTGCGCGACCGGATCACCGTCCTCGTCAACCAGCTGCAGGCGACTCACGACCGGATCCAGGCGGCCCGCGACCAGATCGCGGCCAAGGAGCGCGAGATCGCCAGCGAGCACGCCCAGATCCAGCAGCAGCAGGCGCAGCTGGTCGCCGCCCGCAACGCCAGGCAGGGGGCGCTCAACGCCCTGCTCCGCAAGGAGCGCCAGATCCAGACCGACCTCTCCGACATCCCGGCGCCGGCGGGCCGCGCGACGCTCGACTCCAGCGGGGACGCGATCCCGCCCTCGAACGCGCCGCTCGCCGTGCGCGCCGTGATCGAGGCCGCCAACCAGATCGACGACCTCCCCTATATATGGGGAGGGGGCCACGGCTCATTCACTGCCAGCGGCTACGACTGCTCGGGCGCCGTCAGCTTCGCTCTCCACGGGGGCGGCTTCCTGTCGAGCCCCCTCGACTCCACCGGCTTCGAGGTCTGGGGCGAGCCGGGCGGCGGCAACTGGATCACGGTGTTCGCCAACAGCGGCCACGCCTGGGCGTACATCGCGGGGCTGCGCTGGGACACCGGCGGGCCCGGCGGAGGCAACGGCCCGCGCTGGAGCACCGTGATGCGCGACGACACATCCAGCTTCGTCGCGCGGCACCCGTCTGGCTACTAGCCCGTGCCTAGGGGAGGACCTTCGGGCCGGCTGCTAGCGGGCCGGCCAGCAGTAGCCGTACGCCGTCAGGCTGGGGGCGGCGCCGAAGAACCCGTAGCTGGACGCGGTCCAGGTCCCATTCGAGTTGAGGGTGCCCTGGGCGAAGAGCGCGTTGGTCGAGCCGTTCGTGCTGAAGCCTCCGGTGACCAGTCTCATCCCGGATGGGCACGAGGGCGTCGTGGTGCTCGCTGACTCGCCGGAGGCCACCGGGGCCGGGGAGGAGGCGACCTCGGTCAGGATCGCCTTCCTCATCCGCGCACAGTAGGCGATCGCGGTGAGCTCGCCGGAGCCAGTGCCGTAGGCGTGCCCGCTGACCGTCCAGGCCCTCGGGCCGGCCGCCTTCGACTCGGTGATGTAGTCGCCGCCGTCGCTGCGGAAGTCGGTGCGCTGGAAGCCACCCGAGACCAGGAACTGCCCCCTGGGGCACCGAGCGGTCACCGTCTTCGTCTCACCGGGACGGAGGTAGACCGTCCGGTGCGGCGTCGGCGTCGCGGGGATGACACCGAAACCGCAGAGCGCCTGGACCGTGACGTTCCGCGGGGTCGTGCTGCTTCGGCTCGGATCGAGGAAGACCACGCTGATGTGCCAGCCGAGCTGAGCGCCGAGCCGCTCGTAGGAGTGGGGATAGATGCCCTCGCCGTCCGCGCTCGTCGGTGGGGAGGTGGTCATTCCTCCCCCGACCGGGAACATGCCGCCCGGGCAGATCGTCTGCAGGCGAGGGGCCGTGTCGGGCTTGGTGATGTGGAACGTCTTCGTGGCGAGGGTGAGGTTCGTGAGCGTGCGCGCCAGCCCGGGCGTCGGGGCTCCCTTGTGACCCTGCAGCCGGACCGTGCCCAGCTTCGAGTCGAGCACGTAGATCCCGCCCACGGCCCGCAGCGCCATGCGCAGGTGCTCGCAGTTGGTCCCCTGGCGGAGGACGTAGACCTCGTTGAACACCGCGAGATGCTTCGTGTTCGGCGCGACGCCGACCTTGTGCCCGGTGCGCTTGTGGATCGCCTTCGCGAGCTTCTTCGGCGCCGGGTAGCAGCCGTCGTCGCTGAAGCGGCGCTCGAAGAGGGCGATCTTGTACGCGGCCTCGAGCCTCTTCGTCGCGATGTTGAAGCCCGCCTTGATGCCGAAGGCGCTCGAGCTGATCACGAGCAGTCCGGCGACCAGCGACGCCAGCGAGACCAGGAAGACGGTTCGCCTCATGGGTGGATCAGAACAGTCGGGCTACCCATAAGTTGCGCCGAAATCCGTAGCCGATTCACGCGGCCGGGTTGTCGATACGTTTAGGGTTCCGTGTATCAATGGGGTGCGGGACTGAGGCCAGGAGGAGACAGGAGTGCGCATACGGCATCGGATGCCGGCCCTGATCGCGCTGATCGCGATCGCCGGCGGGATGAGCTCGCCGCGGCTCGCCCCGGCAGCGACCGCGAAGGTCCAGGTCAAGTTCAGCGTCATGACCGGCTTCCCGGCACCGGGGACTCCGGCGAACCTGAACAGGGTGGGGGTCTTGAAGACCGGCGACCCGAAGGCGAAGAACGTGCTCGTCCTCAACCCGGGGACATCGGCCGGCGCCGCCTACTTCGAGCCGCTCGCGAGGACGATCGCGAAGATGCTCCCGGACTGGCAGGTCTGGGCCGTGGAGCGGCGCGAGAACTTCCTCGAGGACCAGTCCGAGCTCAACCTCTTCAAGCGGGGCAGGGTCAGCCCGACGGGGCTCTTCAACTTCTACCTCGGCTACCTCTCGGATCCCAGCGTGACGAATCACTACAACCCGGTCCCGGACTCCGCCGTGCCGTTCGCGCGGCAGTGGGGGATGAACGTCGAGATCCAGGACCTGCGCCGCGTCGTGAAGGCGGCCGCTGCGCACGGGCGGACCGTGGCGATGGGTGGCCACTCGCTGGGCGGGTCGATCACGACTGCGTATGCGACCTGGGACTTCAACGGCAGGGCAGGCGGCCGCGACCTCTCGGGGCTGGTGCTGATCGACGGCTTCAGCAGCCCGACGCCGGTCACCCCCGATCAGGCGAACACCTCGCTCGCCGACCTGCAGACCAAGTCGCCCTGGCTCTCGTTTGGCGGCATCCCGGCGCCATACGCGGGACTGTTCGGGACGGTGGGAGCGGGCTTGACGAAGGTGGCGCCGAATAGCCCATCGGTGCTCGCGTCGTGGCCTCTGCTGCCGGCGACCCTGAAGGGTCCGCCGGGGATCAACCCGACCAACGAAGCCGGATTCGGGTATGACACCGACGCCAAGACTTCACCGCCGTCCCTGATCGCCGCCCAGGTTCACACCGGCCAGCTGGCGGCCAGTGGAGACCCGCGCGGCTGGGTGCGCGCCGGGGCGATCACCCCGATCCAGCGCTGGGCGAGCATGTTCTCGGGGTGGGGGCTGCAGAACGTCGACGGGACCGCCTGGTACCACCCGATGCGCCTGACGATCGACGCCGGAGCGGTGGGGGATGGCGTCGCGAATCCGGCGCAATCCGTCCTCGACGTTCACTCGATTGACGGAGCGAAGCTGCGCAAGCGCACGCGTATCTACGCGTTCGGCGCGGCGCTCGGCGGACCGAACGTTCTGGCCGCCGCTCGGTTCCTGGCGCGCGAATCGGGAATCCCGCGCCGGAACCTGACGCTGGTCAACCGGCAGGCGACGTATGCCCACAACGACCCGAACGCGGCGCAGCCCAAGGTGAACGCCTTCCTCAAGCGCCTGATCCCGTTCCTGCGGGGGATCAGCGTCGGGAAGGAGTCGACCGGCAAGCAGAAGTAGCCCGGGCCTAGCCGCTCTCGACCGCTCGCCCGCTGCGACGCCAGGTGCCGACGCCGCCGCCGGCGACGTGCAGGACGCGCTCGAAGCCCTCGCGCTGAAGGATCGAGGCGGCCAGGCCGCTGCGCTTCCCGCCACTGCAGATCGCGGCGATCGCGCGGTCGCGGGGCAGCTCGCCCTGGCGCTCGGGAAGCTCGCCGTAGGGCAGGTGCACCGATCCCGGAATGTGGAAGTCGGCGAACTCGTCGTCGTCCCGGACGTCCAGCACCAGCAGGTCGTCGCCCTCGAGCCGGTCGGCGAGCTCGTCCGGGTCGATCAGCTCGATCCGCCGCACCGGCCGGCCCTCCGATCGCCACGCGGTCATCCCTCCCTCGAGGTAGCCGCGCACGCGAAGCCCGACCGAGGCGAGCAGCTCCGCTGCCTCCAGCTGGTAGCCGTCCGAGGCGGCGACGACGATCAGCTCCACGTCGGGGGGCACGACCTTGGCGACCTTGGTCGCGAAGCCGGTCTCGTAGGCGGACGCGCTGATCGCGCCCGGGATGTGCGCCTCGTCGAACTGCTCGTTGGTGCGGGCATCGACCAGCAACGCGCCATCGGCGATCCCGACCTCGACCGCGCGCGGGGCGAGCGGCAGGGGTGTGCCCATCTCCTCGATCAGCGGGCCCCGGTTGAGGGCGACGATGTGCTCGACGTTGGGCGGGCGGCTGCCGAGGGTCGCGACGGCGTCGTCGACGAACTCCTCCTCGTTCTGGAACCGAAACGCCCGGTTGTGCTCGCGCTCGAAGCCGATCGTCGAGGTCGACTTGTGGTCGATCCCGGCGCTGCCGCATGCCGAACCGCCGAGGTGGCCGGGCCACACCTCCACGTCATCCGGCAGCGAAAGCAGCCGCTCGTGCAGCGAGTGGAAGATGCCGGCCGCCCCGTCCCGGGGCTCGATCGCGAGATCCGGTCGCGCCACGTCGCCGACGAAGAGGGAGTCGCCGGTCAGCACGGCCCACGGATCGCCTCCCCGATCGGCGTCGCGGAGCAGGAAGGAGGTGTGCTCGGGCCGGTGGCCGGGTGTGTGGAGGGCCTCGATCTCGATCCCGCCGAGCTCGAGCTTCCAGCCGTCGGCGAAGGCCTTGTGCGGATACTCCGCGTCGGCGAGCTCGTGGATGTGGATCGTGGCGCCGGTCGCCCGCGCCAGCCGGCCGTGGCCCGAGACGTGGTCGGCGTGGTTGTGGGTCTCGAGGACGTGCTCGATCCGAACGCCGTGCAGGCGGCTCAGGCGCAGGTAGGGGTCGATCGCCCACTGCGGATCGATCACCGCGGCCACGCCGGAGCCGGTGTCGCCGACCAGATAGGAGGCGCAGCTCAGGTCCTCGTGCAGGATCTGGCGGAAGAGCATTTCGTTTGATCAGGGATCGACTGGGTCGAGCGAGTCCGTTCGCGCGTTCCCTCTCAGGGCGAGCCTAACGGCCCGTGAAGTTCGGCGGTCGCTTCTCGACGAAGGCGAGGACCCCCTCGATGAAGTCCTTGGAGTTGCCCTGGTCTCGCTGAGCTTCGGCCTCGGCGTCGAGCTGTCCGGCCAGATCCGCATACATCCGCCGGTTGAGCAGCCGCTTCGAGCCCACGTACGAGGCGGTCGGACCATTGGCGAGGCGCTCCAGCAGCGCGCTCGAGGTCGCATCGAGCTCATCGTCGGGGACCACCTGATTGATCAGTCCCCAGTCGAGCGCTTGCTGGGCGGTGACGCGCTCGCCGAGCATGGCCATCTCCGCGGCCCGCGCGTAGCCGACTCGGGCGGGCAGGAAGGCGGTCGAGCCGCCGTCGGGGACGAGGCCGATGTTGACGAAGGCGAGCAGGAGATAGGCGGACTCGGCGGCAACGATCAGGTCCGCCGCGAGGGCGAGCGAGCAGCCGATCCCGACCGCCGGGCCGTTGACGGCGGCGACGACGGGCTTCGGCATCTCGCGCAGCCCGGTGATGATCGGGTGGTAGATCTCCTTCAGGCGGGCGCTCAGGTCGGGTAGGCCGTCCTCCGTGGTGGAGCGCTGCTCCTTCAGGTCGGCTCCGGAGGAGAATCCGCGACCCGCGCCGGTGATCAGCACCGCCCGGACCCCCTCGTCGGCCGAAAGGCTCGTTACGGCGTCGAGCAGGTCGCGGCCGAATTGCTCGTTCCAGGCGTTGAGGGCCTCGGGGCGGTTGAGCAGGATGCGAGCGGCCGAACCGTCCCTGGTGACGTCGACGGTCTCGTGGGAGGCCACGCTGCAAGCCTATTGGCCCCGCCCCGTGGGTACGCGGCCCGGCTCAGCTCAGCACCCGGGCGGAGTAGCCCCTCTCCTCGATCAGCTTGAGGAGCCGCTCGGCGTGATCGGGGCCGCGCGTCTCCATCACCAGCTCGACGCCGGTCTCGCCCACGGACAGGCCGACGCCCTCCCGCACGTGGTAGACGTCGATCAGGTTGGCGCCGCCCTCACCGAGCCCGGTCAGCAGCGCGGCGAGTGAGCCCGGCTCGTCGGGGATCGTGGTGAAGACGCGAAGGCGGCGCCCGTGCTCGGACTCGTGATGCCGGGCGAGGTCGGCTAGGACGCCGGTGTCGATGTTGCCGCCCGAGAGGATGACGACGGTGGTCCCGGAGTCCGCCGGGGAGAGGGCACCGTCCCGAAGCGCGGCGACGCCGACCGCGCCGGCGCCCTCGACGACGAGTTTGGTCCGCTCGAGGAGCATCATGATCGCCTCCGCGATCGCGTCCTCATCGACCGCCACCGTCTGGTCGAGCAGCCGCTCGAGTAGCGGTCGAGTGATCTCGCCGGGTTGCTTGACGGCGATCCCGTCGGCGAGCGCGCAGTGGGACTCGACGGCCACCACCTCGACGGCGTCCCTCCTCGCCTTGATCGCCGTGGCAATCCCCGCCGCCAGGCCCCCGCCGCCCAGCGGGATCACGACCTTGGCGAGGTCCGGGACCTCCTCGAGAAGCTCCAGGCCGATCGTCCCCTGGCCGGCGATCACCGAGGGATCGTCGAACGGGTGCACGAAGGCGAGGGACTCGGAGTCCGCGAAGGCCCGCGCGTCCTCGACGCAGGAGTCGACGGAGTCCCCACCGAGAACCACCTCGGCGCCGGACTCCCGCGCGGCCGCGATCTTCGCCAGGGCGGCGCGCTCGGGCATGAAGATCGTCGCCTGGAGCCCCCGGGCCCTCGCCGCGTAGGCGAGCGACTGACCGTGGTTTCCGGCGCTCGCAGTGACCACGCCGGTGGTGGCCGGGTCGAGGCCGGCGATCTTGTTGAGGGCGCCGCGCAGCTTGAACGAGCCCGTCCGCTGCAGGTTCTCGGCCTTCAACGCGATCGTGCCGCCGGTCGTCCGGGACAGATAGCGGGACTCGATCACCTGGGTTCGGCGGACCACATCGGCGACAACCTCGCGGGCGCCCTGGATGTCGTCGAGTGAGACGGTGTCGGTCAGCGGAGCCATCCCAAGAAGGATTACTCAGGCGGAGCCCTGGTCAAGCGGAACCGTGGCGTCCATCTCGACCAGGGCTCCCTTCGGCAGCGCCGCGACCCCGACCGTGGTGCGAACCGGGAACGGTTCCTCGAAGAAGGTGGCGTAGACGTCGTTGACCTCCGCGAACCGCGACATGTCGGTCAGGTAGACGCCGATCCGCGCGGCATCGGAGAGCTGCGAGCCCGCGGCGCGGCAGACCGCGTCCAGGCTCTCCAGGCAGCGGCGCGCCTGGTCGGCGATTCCTCCCTCGACGAGCTCGCCGGTGGCCGGGTCGAGCGGCACCTGCCCTGAGCAGTAGAGGACCCCATCGGCAACGACGGCCTGGGAGTACGGGCCGATCGGGGCCGGCGCCGAGGTGGTCTCGACGACACGTCGCTTGCCGGATGCGGACGCGTCCATACGCCGAGGCTAGCCCACGGGCACAATCTGGCGAGTGCGCGCACTGGCGATCGTCCATCAGTCCGATGCGGGTCCCGGCGTCTTCGCCGACGAGACGACCGCTCGAGGCGTGGAGCTCGACCAGTGGCTGCTCTCGGAGCGGGGTACTGCGCCGCCCCGCGAGATCGCCGAGTACGACGCGGTGCTCACCTTCGGCGGCGCGATGCACGCGGATCAGGAGGACCGCCACCCCTGGCTTCGCTTCGAGAAGGACTTCCTGGCGGCGATGATCGACGACGGGATGCCGCTGCTCGCGGTCTGTCTCGGCACGCAGCTGCTCGCCGAGGCGGCCGGCGGCTCGGCCCGCCGCGCGAGCGAGCCCGAGATCGGCTGGCACGACGTCGAGATCACCGAGGAGGGTGCGGGGGATCCGGTGATCGGTCCGCTGGCGCCGCGCTTCGAGGGCTTTCAGTGGCACAGCTACGAGGCGCTGCCTCCCGGTGAGGCGGTGGTGCTGGCTCGGAGCCCGGTCTGCGGGCAGGCCTACCGGGTCGGCGAGCGCGCCTGGGGCATCCAGTTCCATGCCGAGGTGACCGCGGCCGACGCGTCCCGCTGGATCGACGACTACCGCTCCGACGAGGACGCCGTGCGGCTCGGCGTGGACCCGGAGGCATTGCGCGCCGAGACCGAGCAGAAGATCGCCGGCTGGAACCGGCTCGGGCGCGAGCTCTGCGGGCGCTTCCTCGATGCGGTTGCGTAGGCTAGGCGCGCTGCCCGCTGGGCGCCCGTTAATGCGAGGGCGCTCGAGGCGAAGCCGATGAGCGACCCGTTTGATGTAGGTAGTAGTGCGCAGCGCCAGCGAGGAAGATCGACGAGGTGCCGACGTGGAGCAGCGCGTCCGAGTCGCCGTGGGGGAAGTAGAAGAGGCCGCCCGCGACCTGAGTGCTGAGGGTCGCCCAGAGCGCCGTCGAGAGCAGCGCAACGGCGGCACCGAGGTCAAACAGCGCGGACCACGAGCGCCTGAGCGCCGCGAAGAAGCCGGGGATCGCGACCAGGAAGCCCGACAACGCGTGCCAGCCGTTCATGTCGACGCCGAGCACGCGCTCCGAGGTCGCCGCGCTCCCGATGTGGAAATCCGGGTTGACGATCAGCCCCGGGACGCTCCAGACGAGCACCGCGATCGATCCGAGGATCGCGGCCCACTGCACCGGTTGTAGGGGTCTCTCGGGGGTCAGCAAGTTACTGTCCGGTA
>DASXSZ010000016.1:0-2004 GCA_036505735.1 Solirubrobacterales bacterium | reverse complement strand
TCGACGTCGGCGACACCCGCAAGGAGCTGCTCACCTTCGTCAACCAGGTGGTCAGGATGCTGGCCGCGGCACCGTTCGGCCCGGCCATGCAGGGGCTGGTGTCCCAGATCGCGACCGATCCCGAGCTCGCGCGCGTTTACCGCGAGAAGGTGGTCCAGCCCCGCCTCGCCGAGCTTGCGCCTGTGATCCAGCGCGGCATCGCCCGCGGCGACCTGCGCGCCAACACCGAGGTCCGCCTGTTCCACGAGCTCCTGGTCGGGCCGATCTTCTACCGCCTGCTCCTGAGCGGGGCCTCGCTAGACCGCAACCTCGGCCCCCGCATCGTCGACGCCATCCTCGCGGGGTTCGCACCGCGCACGGACGACGCGAGCTAGGCCAGACGAGACACCCGCCGCCGCGGCTGGCGTCGAGGACCGCAAGGTCAGAAGTCCAAGGCTGCGGCTGGCGCCGGCCCCCGCGCGCAACGAGCAAATTGCGCGGCGGCAGCCGCTACCGGTTGCGGTTGCGCCCGAAGTACCTAACCCGAGATAGCCAACAGCTGGGTTAGATGGCAGGCGGCGATCCCTGATAGCAAGATCGGACAACGCGGGTTCGATCCCCGTCACACGCTCGGGGCGCACCGCTGAGCGGGACTGGAACGCTCGCCAAAGGTCGTCGCCGGGATCCGAGGGGCGGTCCAGCGGACTCAGGGGGACTGCTTTTCGGCGCGCGCGAGCAGTTGCTCGTCGGTCTGGTCCGTCCGCTCGGGATGCGCTTCATCGATGTGGTTGCGGGCGTTCGACAGCAACTCGACGTCGGTCTCACCTCGGACCTTGTGTCCGCAGAAGCACATGATCACCCGGTCGCCTGGCTCGTTCGTGAGGCGATTGCTTTCCACGGGGCCGATTATCCCAGTTCCTTGAGGTGCTGGTGAATCAACTGCACGGCCATGGAGCCCTCACCTACCGCGGAAGCCACCCGCTTGATAGAGCCGTACCGGGTGTCCCCTGCGGCGAAGACGCCGGGCATGCTGGTCTCGAGCGCGTGGGGATCCCGGTGGAGTGGCCAGGCCGGTGTCACGGTGCCGGCGCCGAGGTCGCGGCCGGTGAGGATGAACCCGCGCTCGTTCCGGGCGAGGGTGCCCTCCAGCCACTTTGTATAGGGCTGTGCCCCGATCAAGATGAAGAGGTTGTCGGCCTGGAGCGGCTTATCGACGGGCTCGCCGCCTCGTGTGACCGAGATACTCTCCAGGCTGCCGTGCCCGTGAGCCCGGCTCAGTTCCGTCTGTGTCATGACCTCGATGTTCGGGCGCGCCTCGATCTCCTCGATCAGGTAGCGGGACATACCCTTCTCCAAGGAGCCGGCCCTGATCAACATCGTCACCTTGCGCGCCGGCTTGGAGAAGGCGACCGCGGCTTGGCCGGCGGAGTTGGCGCCGCCGACGATGAACACCTCCCGGTCGACCAGCTCGTCCGCGTCGCGCGGGTGCGCGCCGTAGTGGACTCCGAGGCCGATCAGCTCCGCGACGCCCGGCGCGCGCAGCCGCCGCCACTCGACCCCGGTGGCGATCACGACGCTCCGCGCGCCGAGAACCGCGTGGTCGGAGAGACGGACGCGATAGCCGTCGTCGGCCGCCTCGAGGGAGACCGCCTCGGTTGGCTGTACGAACTCGGCGCCGAAGCGTCGTGCCTGCATCGTCGCCTCCCTGGTCAGATCCGCGCCGGAGATCCCCTCGTGGAAGCCGAGATAGTTCTCAATCCGCGAGCTGGTGCCGGCCTGGCCCCCCGGGGCCTCGCGCTCGATCAGCGCCGTGCTCAGGCCCTCCGAGGAGCCGTAGACGGCCGTCGCCAGCCCCGCCGGGCCGGCGCCGACGATCACCAGGTCGTACCGCGCCGAAGAAGGACGCGAGGCGATCCCAAGCTCGCGAGCGAGGCGGACGTTCGTGGGCTGTGCCAGCGCCGAGCCGTCCGGACGGATGACCACGGGCAGCTTGTCTCGGTCGTTCTCGGGCACCGTCTCGAGCAG
>DASXSZ010000015.1:0-3481 GCA_036505735.1 Solirubrobacterales bacterium | reverse complement strand
AGCGTGTCGGCGGCGCCGAGCAGCACCAGCCCGATCGTCTCGATCAGAGCGGCGCCCACCGCGCAGCGGGCGGCGCCGATCCGGTCGGGCAGCCCGCCGGCCCCGAGCCGCGTCGTCACCACAGTCGCCGCGAAGACGCTGAACACCTCGGGTCCGTGCCCGATGTCACGCTGGTCGAGGCTGAGCACGATGAAGGCCGAGACCGCTGCGAACCCGACGACGCTGAGCGCGAAGGTCACGCCGGGCCCGAGCGCCTCCCGCGAGATGAAGGGACCGCGATCAGCTGCATCGGTCGGCGAGTACTGCTCCGGGAGCCTCGATGCGATCACCGCCCCGAGCAGCGGAGCCCCTGCGGCGAAGGCCCAGACCAGGTCGAACCCGCCCGCGTGCTGCAGCAGCACCCCGATCGGGGGGCCGAGCGTGAGCCCGGTCCAGATCGCGAGGCCGTAGAGGCCGATCATGCGCCCGCGGCGCTCCTCGGGGGCCATGTCGACGTTCCAGGCCGAGCCGGCGGTGAACACGGTGCCCTCGCCCGCCCCGAGGAAGAAGCGGGCGACGATCAGGCCGGGGATCCCCGCGGGCACGAAGTAGAGGGCGCCCGCGACCGCGGCCAGCAGCGCCCCACCGATCACCGTCGGCTTGCGGCCGCGGCGATCGGCGATGTTGCCGGCGATCGGGCGGCAGACGATTCCGGTGAAGGCGAAGGCGCCACTGACGATCCCGACCTCGAGGTCGGAGCCGTCGAGGTGGTCCTTGACGTAGTGGGGGAGGACCGCGAGCGTCGCGCCCACCGCGAGCAGCCCGAGGTTCGTGACGATGAAGATGCCGGCGAAGCCGGCCCACTCGGAGCGCAAGTCGCGCACTACCGGAGCTCCGCGCGGCGGATCTTGCCGGTGGGCGTCTTGGGGAGCTCGTCGGCGAACTCGACGATCCGGGGGTACTTGTAGGGCGCGGTGATCCGCTTGACGTGCTCCTGGAGCTCGGTCGCGAGCTCGTCGGAGGGGTCGCCGTTCGCAAGCACGACGATCGCCCGGACGATGGAGCCGCGATCGTCGTCGGGGGCGGGGACCGCCGCCGCCTCGGCGACCGCGGGGTGTGAGACCAGCGCGGACTCGACCTCGAACGGCCCCACGCGATAGCCGGCCGTGATGATGATGTCGTCGTCGCGGCCCTCGAACCAGAGGTAGCCATCCCCGTCCTCGCGGACGTGGTCGCCGGTCGCCCACCACTCTCCTTCGAACGGGTCCTCGCCGAGGTAGTGGCTGAAGAAGCTGGGAACCGTCTCAGGCTTGACCTGCAGCTCTCCGTTGACGACGCGAGTCTCGATCCCCGGTAGCGGTCGTCCCATGGACCCGTCGCGTGCCGGATCGTGGTCGTCGGGACGCATCCCCGTGATCGCTCCGGTCTCGGTCTGGCCGTAACCGTCGGCGATGGTGCCGCCCATCCGTTCGCGGAAGAGGCGGATCACCTCCGGGTTGAGGGGCTCGCCCGCCGAGACCATGCGCCGCAGCGAGGGGATCGGCAGGAGCTCCGCCCGCTTGGCGAGCATCCGGTACTCGGTCGGGGCCTGGCAGAGGACGTTGACGCCCTCCCGCTCGAGGATCTCAAGGCGCTGAACCGGGTCGAAGCGCCCGTCGTGGAGCAATGCGGCCGCACCCTCCAGCCAGGGGGCGATGAAGACGTTGCGGGTCGACTTCGACCAACCCGGGGCGGCGGTGCACCAGGCGAGCTCGCCCTTGCGGGCGCCGAACCAGTGCTCGGCCTGCAGGCGCTGCCCGAGCAGGTAGCGCTCCGGGTAGACAACCCCGCGCGGATCGCCTGTGGTCCCCGAGGTGAAGATGATCACCGCGGGGTCGTCGGGATCGAGGTCGGCCACGTCTGCCGGGGTCTCCTGCGGGCGGTCCTCGTCGAGGGACTCCGCGACCTCGGTCAGGTCCATGGCCGGGACGCCATCCGGCAACTCGCCGAGGAGCTCCTCCTGGCCGATGCAGAGCTTCGGGCCGGCTGCCTTGACCCTGAGCTCGAGGTCCTTGCGGCGGAGCTGCGGGTTGCACGGCATCGCAACCGCGCCCATTCGAAAGCAGGCGAGCATCGCCAGCACCCACTCGATCCGGCTACCGACGAGCGTCATCACCGCGTCGCCGCGCTCGACGCCGCGCGCCGCGATCGCGCCCGAGAGCCCGGCGCTGCGCGCGATCAGCTCGCCGTAATGCCACTCCCGGCGGCTGCCCGCAGCATCGATCGCGACGATCCCGAGCCGGGAGGCCGGGGCCCGCTCCATCACGTCCTCGATGAAGTTCATCCCGAACAGGGTGCCCTAATTCCGCTCTGAAGCGCTGATACGGTCCGCCGGTGAGCCTCGTGGGGAGAGGAGGCCGGCCGGCCGCCGCGCTCTTGTTCGTCCTTGCCGTGATGCCGGCGGCCGCCCACGGGGCCGGCTCGGCAATGCGGAAATCGCGAGCGCCCGTACCTGCCAGCTCCGGGTGGGAGCGCTACGTGATCGACCCGGGCAAGTTCGTCTATCCGAAGGCGGTCGAGGTGGTGGGATCTCCGGCGAACGTCCACAACGCTCGCGGACTGAAGGCCAGGGGCGGTGGGGCCACCACGATCGCCTCGACCGCGCTGAACGCGGAGGGGGTGGGCGACCCGGGCCTCGTGCTCGACCTCGGGGTGAATGTCGGCGGCTTCGTCGAGGTCGGCCTGAGGGCCTCGAACGGAACGCCGATCAGGCTCGGCTACTCGGAGCTCCTCGACTACCTGACGCCGTGGGGCGGGGACACCGGGGAGGTGGGCGGGGTCTCCTTCGGCGTGTCCGACGACCCGGAGGGCCGAACTGACCTCTTCCAGACCACCTCGCCGGCCCAACTCCGCTCGCCCGGGATCCGCGGGGCCCAGCGCTTCATCTCACTGCAGCTCGAGGGGGCCGGCACCGCCACGATCGACTACGTCCGCGTCCGGACAGAGCATCTCCATCCCGGCCCCGGCCGATACAGCGGCTACTTCCTCTCCAACGACCGGCGGCTCAACCGGATCTGGTACGCGAGCGCCTACACGTTCGCGCTCGACTCGTTCAGGGACCTGCGTCCGGGCTACGCGTTCAGCCGGCCGGTCGTGACCGACGGCGCCAAGCGGGACCGCTTGATCTGGGCGGGCGACATGGCGCTCGAGAACCTGGTCGGCAACTACTCGCTGCGGTCCGCGCCGAACGTCCTCCGGCAATCGATCCAGGCGTTCAGTTGTCTGCAATACAGCGACGGCCAGCTTTCGCCCGCCACCCAGATCGCGGTTCAGTGTCCGAGGGACCCGCCGCCGCCTGTCGACGATGCGTCCCAGTTCCCGCCCACCGCCCAACCGGCACCGGGGTTCGGGGCGCTGCGGCTCCCGCAGTACACCGCAGACTGGATCATCGCCCTCCGCGACTACTACATGCTCACCGGCGACCGGCGGTTCGCGCACCGGATGATGCCCGTTGTCCGCCGTG
>DASXSZ010000014.1:0-13626 GCA_036505735.1 Solirubrobacterales bacterium | reverse complement strand
GCGCGCGAGTGGCGCCCGGGCCTGCTCTGCATCTCCGCCGGGTACGACGCGCATCGCGACGATCCTCTGGCCAACTGCGAGCTCGATGACGCCGCCTACTGGGAGATGGCAGCGACGATGCGAGGGCTGGCGGCCGAGCTCGGTGTGCCGCTACTGGTCTGCCTGGAGGGGGGGTACGCGCTCGGCGCGCTGGCCCGGTCGGTGGTGGCCACCCTCGATGCGATCTCCGGAGAAGGCGCGGCGCGCCAGGCCGAGGTCGAGCCGGCGGAGTCCTACCGAACGCGCCTCTCCCGCTTCTGGCCCGTCCTCGCCGGTTAGGGCTGGGGCCGGCGGCGACCGCCGGTTCCAGCTCCCATACTCATGCAGTCAGCTGATCCTTGATCTCGGCGGCGAAGGCCTTGGGGATGCCCGGGACTCTCTCGAGATCGTCGACCGAGTCGAATCCGTCCTGACGCTCGCGGTAGGCGATCACCCTGGTGGCCTGCGTCACCGACATACCGAGCTCCCGGAGCTCCTCGAAGGTCGCCGTGTTCATGTCGAGGGCGGGACCGCTTCGGCTGGGCTTGGGCTTGGACTTCTCCGCCTCGGCGAGGTCCGGTAGCTCGATCCCGACCGAGGCCGCGTGGGCCTGGGCTCCACTGGCTTTCTCGGTGACCGACATGATCCGCTGTTCGATCTGGCGGAAGCGCCCTTCGCGCTCCTCCTGCGCCCGGCGTAGATCGTCGTCCGAGGCCTCGCCGAGCTTGCGCTCGGCGGACTCGGCGCGATCCTCGGCCTCGCGCAACTGGTGCCTCGCATCCCTCAGGGCGCGGGCCGCCTCCGCGAGCTCCGCCGCGAGCGTGTGCTCGCGCTCCGCGATCGAGCGCTCGGTCCGCTGCTCGGCGTCGCGCTTCGCCTGAGCAGCCTCCCGCCTGACGGCGGCGACGCTCTCCTTGGCCGCGCGCTCGGCCTCTCGCTCAATGGCGCGGGTCTGCCCGCGGAGCCAGTCGGCGGCGGCCGTCTTCGCACCGACCTCGGCGTCGACGCTCGCCTGATCGGCGGCGGTGGCCTTCGCCTCGGCACCCTCGGCGCGTCGCTCGGCCTCTTGGACCTCCGCATCGCGTGAGGCCCGCACCTCCTCGAGCTCCTTGCGTAGGCCGTCGAGCTGGCCCTGCGCGTCGCGCTCGGTCTCGGCGCGGACCGTTTCGCCCGTGACCCTGACGCGCTCCTCGGCCTCGGCCCGGAGGGCCTCCTGCTGCTCGCTGAGCCGGCGCTCCGCCTGCTTCTCCATGCATGCCTTGGTGTCGGCGACGACCTTGGAGAGCGCCTCCTGGATCTTCGCGTCGGATTCCTCCTGGAGGCGCCGCATCTCGTCGTCCAGGCGCTCTCCGGCCTCGTTCCGAAGCCTGGTCTGCTCCTCGGCGAGCTTTGACTCGGCGCCCTCGACGCGCCTGCGGGCGGCCTCATCGACCCGGCGCTGGACCTCCTCCAGGGACTTGGCAGCGCGCTCGCGCTCCCTTTCGAGATCCTCCTCCAGCGCCATGATCTCCGCGGTCGCCCTCTCCTCGGCCTGCCGCCGAGCGGTGTCGACCGCCTGCTTCAACTGCTCGTCTCGCTCACCGTTGGTGGCCTGCTCGGCCGGCCGGCTCGGGGGCTCGTCGGCGACCGGGGCATCCTCGGCGCCGAGGACCGGGCGCACCACCGGGGTCGGCCTGGGCGGGGGGCGGGGCGGGGCCGCCTGGGCCTTCCGGGCCGCTCGGTCCGGCCGGGGCCCGGTCTCGCGCGTCATCTCGTCCTTGAGCTCCTCGGCGGCCCGCTCGAGCTCGTCGAGCTTCGCCGCCTCCTCGCGCACCGCCTCGGGATCCACGGATCCCTGGTGATACATCTCCATGATCCGGGCCCCGAGCTCTCGCAGGCCCTCCTCGGTACGCCGGTGCAGCTTCTCGAGCCGCCACCGGATCGCCCCCCGGTCCTCTGCGCCAGAGCCGGCGCCTTCGTTTTGGCGCTCGGTCACGAGGCGCTCACTCTACGCGAAGCGTCTGCGAGAGAGATGCGTTTGGGAGGGCCGGAAAACGCAAATTCGGCGCGCACTCGTTTGCGATCGACCACACGCGCGTCCCCTCCCTCCTCAACGAAGCGGTGACCCTCGCGGAAACGAGCCCGAGGAGGTTTATCGATGCGAGAACTGATCGCCCGAGCCCAGCTCGCCGTCCACGAGGCGAGTAGGCGGCTGCTGGGTCCCTCGTCGCGGAGCGGACAGGGTACGGTCGAGTACGTCGGCCTGATCCTGCTGGTCGCCCTGCTGATGGTGGGGATGGTGGCAGCGATGAAGGGCTTCCAGGGGAAGCAGGGGCTGGAGCTCGCCCAGACGATCGTGGACAAGATCCGCGAGGCGGTGGGCCGGGTCACCTTCAAGTGACGATTGAACGGGTGCTCCTCGGCGGCCGGGCCGAGGAGCAACCCGACTCATTGGGAGCTCTCGTTTGGTGAGAGACTGGCGCCCATGTCCGCCGGCCGCAGCTACGACCGCGCCCCCGCCGACCTGCGGCCGGTCACGATCGAGGCAGGCTTCGTTCGAACCGCCGACGGTTCGGCCCTGATCTCCCAGGGGGAGACGCGGGTGATCTGCACCGCCTCGGTGAGCGACTCTGTGCCGAGGTGGATGGAGGGCAAGGGTCGCGGTTGGGTCACCTCCGAGTACGCGATGCTCCCCGCCTCCACGGGCGAGAGAAAGGCGCGCGACATCAGCCGCGGAAGGCAGGACGGCCGCGGCGTGGAGATCCAGCGGCTGATCGGGCGTTCGCTGCGTGGAGTGGTGGACTTCCAGGCGCTCGGCGAGCGCTCGGTCTACGTGGACTGCGACGTCCTGCAGGCCGATGGCGGCACCCGCTGCGCCGCGATCACAGGAGGCTTCGTGGCCCTGCACCAGGCTCTGGCGGCGCTGGTAGAGGCCGGCAAGATCGATCGCCTTGCCCTCGATCAGTCGGTCGCCGCGGTCAGCGTCGGGATGGTGGGCGGGACGCCGCTATGCGACCTCGACTACGACGAGGATTCGACCGCGGAGGTGGACGCGAACGTGGTGATGACCGGCGATGGAGGACTGGTCGAGGTGCAGGCGACCGCCGAGCGGACCCCGCTCTCCCGAGCCTCCCTGGACGAACTCCTGGCGCTGGCCGAGGGTGGGATCGCCCGACTGCGGGAAGCACAGGAATCCGCAGTCGGAGAGCTTCCCGGCTGACAACCTTAGGCCGACGATGTCGGCACTGCTGCTCGCCACCCGCAACGAGCACAAGCTCCGCGAGCTGCGCGAGGCGCTCCCCGGTATCGAGCTCGAGCCGCTGCCGCCCGGGGTCGAGCTGCCGCCCGAGAAGGGAGAGACCTTCACGCAGAACGCCCTCGGCAAGGCGCGGGCCGCCCGGGCCGCGACGGGCCGGGCCGCGATTGCCGACGACTCGGGAATCGAGGCCTACGGTCTGGGCGGTCGTCCCGGCGTCCGCTCGGCCCGCTACGCGGGAGAGGCGGCCACGGACGAGCAGAACCTGGCGAAGCTCCTCGACGAGGTCGCCGGAGAGCCCGACCGCCGGGTCGCCTACGTCTGCGTGATCGCCCTGGTGGACGAGGGCGGCTCCGAGTCGACCTTCGAAGGGCGCTGTGAGGGAACGCTCGCCACGGAACCCAGGGGGAATGGGGGCTTCGGCTACGACCCGGCCTTCGTCCCCGACGACACCGGGCCCGACGACGAGCGGACGATGTCCGAGCTCACTCCGGCCGAAAAGAACGCGATCAGCCATCGCGGCCGGGCGGCGCGTGCGCTGGCGGCGCACCTCGGAGTGCGGGTGTCGGGATGACCGCGATCACGCCCGGCCCGTCGGAGCCGCGCGTCTCGAAGCCGGCGGCCGCCGCCGTGTCGATCGCGTCGAACGGGACTCTGATCGCCCTGAAGCTGGCGGCGGCCGCGATCACCGGCTCGGTGGCCATCCTGAGCGAGGCGCTCCATTCGATGATCGACCTGATCGCCTCTGTGATCGCCTTCGTCTCGGTCCGGCGCGCCGACGAGCCGGCGGACATCGAGCATCCGTACGGACACGAGAAGCTCGAGAGCCTCGCCGCCTCGATCGAGGGGATGCTGATCCTGGTGGGGGCGGGACTGATCGTCTACGAGGCGGTTCACCGGCTCGCGACCGGCGCCGAGGTCGAGAAGCTCGGCGTCGGCATCGCCGTGATCGGTTTTTCGGCGGTCGCCAACGGAGCGGTCTCGGTCTTCCTCTCGCGCCAGGCGCGCCGCCACTCGTCCCCGGCGCTGTACGGGGACGCCGCCCACCTCGGCACGGATGCGCTCACCTCGCTGGGGGTGCTGGTCGGCTTGGTGCTCGTGCAGATCACCGGGGAGAACTCGATCGACTCGATCGTCGCAATCGGGGTGGCGGTCGTGATCGTCTCGGCGGGGGTCCGGATCCTGCGCCGGTCGGCGTCGGCTCTCGTCGATGAGGCGCCGCCGCCCGCCGAGATGGATCGCATCGAGGCGATCGTCGCACGGGCCCGCTCCGGCTCGCCGGAGATCGTCGGGTACCACAAGCTGCGTGCACGGACGTCCGGTCGGCGCCGCTACATCGATCTGCACGTGCAGTTCCGCAGCGGAACGACGCTCGAGCGAGCGCACCAGCTCGCCCACGAGCTGCGCGACGCGGTCGAGTCCGAGCTCGGAGACGCCGAGGTGCTGATCCACGTGGAGCCCGAGAGCTCCCGTCGCGATCCGGCGGAACTGCCGAGCCCGTTCAGAGCAGGTTGACCGCCGCGGCGAGCCCGACCGCGCCGACGACGATGCTGTACCCGGTGTAGCCGCCGATCGCCAGCAGCACGACCGAGATCCCGCAGACGATCACGACGGTGAGCCAGGAGCCCTGCTCGAGAGTCACGCTCGCTATTTTGGACCAAGTGCCCCGCTCGGCGACCCCCGCCCGCAATTGACGGCTCCCGTCGACGCCCCGACCGTATCCGATGCCGGCCGGGCCGTCGCCTATCTGGAGGAGATCTCTCCCCAGATGAGAGGGTGCGCCATCCTCTCGGGCGACGGCGAGGTGCTCGCGGCGAGCAGCGACGTCGAGCGCTGGGGCGAGGCCGGCAGGGACCTGATCGCCGCGGCCGATGCCGCCGGGGGCGAGCCCGTCGCTCACGCGCACGTGGCGACCGGCGACGGGGAGGCCTTCTGCGTCCGGGAGGGCGGGTTGGTAGCCATCGCCGTCACCGAGCGCTTCACGCTCGCGTCGCTGATGCTGTTCGACATGCGGATCACCCTACGCGAGCTCGTCGCGGCCCAGGCGGGGACCTCATGACCACCAAGCCGCACCGCCTGCTCCTCGAGCGAGTCTCGGGCTATGCCGACGAGGCCGCCGCCTATCTGCGGCGGCGAAGGCACCTGCGCAAGCCATTCGCAAGGACCTACTACGCCGGGGGCCGCAGCGCCTCCTTCCCGGCCGACTCCGAGGAGGGCCGGGCGCTGTTCCTGGCGACCTCCCGGCTGATCGATGTCGCCGGGCCGCTGCGACGCGGTCGGAGCAATCGGTGAGCTCGGAAGCGCAGTTGATCGAGGAGGAGGTCGCCGCCCGGGCGCTTGCGCGCGCCCTCTCGAAGGGCGGGGACTTCGCCGAGCTCTTCTGCGAGGAGCGTCGCGGGTTCACGCTCTCGATCGACGAGTCGCGGGTGGAGCGGCCTCAATCGGGGAGCGAGCGCGGGGCGGGCGTCAGGGTGATCGACGGTGAGGTGACCCGCTTCGCCCATGTCGACGGCCTCGCCGAGGAGGACATCCTGCGCGCCGCCGACGGGCTCGCGGCGGCCCTTGGGCGCGATGCGGCGGAGCCCGTTGGTTTGCGGGCGGCAGAGCCACCGGAGCTGCAGGAGATCGACGTCGACCCGGCATCGGTCCCGGCCGAGCGCAAGGCCGAGATCCTGCGAGAGCTCGATGAGCGGGCGCGGTCGTCCGGGCCCGAGGTGACCCAGGCCTCCGCGAGCTACAGCGAGGGCCGCCGCCGAGTGGCGGTCTTCAACTCCGAGGGCCTGCAGGCGACCGATGACCGGACCCGGGTCCGGCTCGGGGCCCAGGCGGTAGCTCGCAGGGAGGGCACCGTGGAGACCGGCTTCGAGACCATGGGCGCGCATCGCGGCTTCGAGCTGCTGGACGGGGATCCGGCGCGGATCGCGGAGCAGGCGGCGCGCAAGGCGCTCGAGCTGCTCGGCGCCGACCCTGCGCCGGCGGGCGAGATGACCGTGGTCGTCGGCGGCGGGTTCGGCGGCGTGCTCTTCCACGAGATGACCGGACACGGCCTCGAGGCGGACGCCGTGCAGAAGGGGGCGAGCGTCTACGCGGGAAGGATGGGCGAGAAGGTGGCCGAGCCGCTGCTCAGCGCCTACGACGACGGCCGCATGCCGGGCGAGTGGGGGACGGGTGCGATCGACGATGAGGGCACCCCTTCTCACCGGACCGCCGTGATCGAGGAGGGCCGCCTCACCTCCTACCTCTACGACCGGCTCCGGGCGCGCCGCGACGGCACGGAGTCGACCGGCAACGGGCGGCGGGCGAGCTTCCGCGACCTGCCGATCCCGCGCATGACCAACACCTTCATCCAGCCCGGGGACGCCGACCCCGAGGAGATGATCGCCGAGGTGGACAGGGGCTTCTACGCCGTCTCCTTCGGCGGCGGCCAGGTCGAGCCCGCCACCGGCGACTTCGTCTTCGGCGTCTCGGAGGGCTACCTGATCGAGGGGGGGAAGGTGACCAAGCCGTGCCGCGGCGCAACCCTGATCGGCAACTGCCTGAAGGCGCTCTCCCGGATCGATGCGGTCGGATCTGACTTCGAGATGAAGACCGGCTTCTGTGGCAAGGCCGGCCAGACAGCGCCGGTGGGCACGGGACAGGGGCATGTCCGGATCCGCGGAATCACGGTCGGGGGGACGTCTGTATGAGCGCCGGGACGACCCCGGCGGATCTCGAGGACGCCGCTCGCCGGGCCGTCGAGGCGGCGACCGGAGCGGGCGCCACCGATGCGGAGGCCTGGGGGCAGGGATCGCGGAGCCGCGAGGTCCGGGTCCACGCCGGCGAGGTGGAGAGCCTCACCGAGGCCTCCGGTCGCGGCGTCGGGATCAGGGCGTGGATCGGCAAACGAACCGGCTACGCGTACGGGACCGATCTCTCCGAATCCGGGCTCGCGGACCTCGCCGAGTCCGCCGTCGGAGCGGCGCGCGTGGCGGACGAGGACGAGCACTCCTCCGCGCCGGATCCCTCGGGTGATCGAGTCGCCGAGATTCCCGGGCTGCGTGATGACGGGGTGGCGTCCACCGCGACGGCCGACGTGATCGAGTTGGCGAAGCGGATCGAGGCCGTCGCCCTCGATCGCGACCCGCGTGTCAGCGGCGTCGAGGAGGTCGTCTACGTGGACGAGGACTCGGACGCCGCGATCGCCACCTCGCGAGGCGTCTCCGGCAGCTTCGGCGCGTCCGTCGCCTACTCGTTCCTGCAGGCGATGGCGACGGAGGACTCCGAGGTCCAGACCGGGCTCGGCTTCGGGGTTGGGCGCTCGCCGCGCGATCTGGACGCAGAGGGGATCGGCGCGGAGGCGGGGGACGAGGCGAGCTCGATGCTCGGGGCGACCAAGCCCGAGTCGCGGAGCTGCCCGGTCGTGCTCTCGGAGCGCGTCACGGCCAGCTTCGCCGGCTTCATCGGCGGAGCCCTCTGCGCCGACGAGGTCCAGCGGGGTCGCTCCCCGTTCGCGGATCGTCTCGGCGACGAGATTGCGTCCGGCGCCCTGGAGCTGGCGGACGACGGCCTCGACCCGGGCGGGCTCGCCAGCGCGCCATTCGACGGAGAGGGGACGCCGCGGGGGCGCACGCCGCTGCTCGCCGACGGGAAGCTGCTCGCCTACCTGCACGACAGCTACACGGCGCGGCGCGCGGGCGCGCGGTCGACCGGCAACGCCTCCCGCGCCTCCTACCGCTCGCCCCCCTCGGTGAGCACGTCGAACCTGATGATCGAGCCCGGGGAGCTCTCGCTCGAGCAGCTGCTCGCGGAGGCTGGCGACGCCGTCTACGTCACGGAGGTCGCCGGGCTCCACTCGGGGGTCAACCCGGTCACGGGGCGCTACTCGGTTGGTGCGTCCGGACGCGCGATCCGCGACGGCGAGCTCGCCGAGCCGCTGCGCGAGTTCACCATCGCCGGCGAGCTCCTCGGCACCCTGGCCGCGGTGCGGGCCGTCGGCTCGGAGACGCGCTGGGTCCCATTCGGCGGGTCCGTGTACACCGCCCCGATGTTGGTCGGCGAGATGGCGATCGGCGGATCCTGAAAAAGAGCGCAATCTGCGTTGATTTGCGGCCCCTTGTGAGGTCACGTCACAAAGCCCCGGATTTGGCCTCTAGGGCCGCTGTTAGGCTCGGCGCGAACTCCAATCCCGAGGAGGAGAAGACGTGACCAAGGCTGAGTTCCTCGACGTTCTCTCGCGCGACAGCAGAATCGGCAACAAGAAGGAGGCGGGCCAGGCCGTCGATGCGGTCCTCGACGCGATCACCGACGTCCTCCAGGGGGGAGGCGAGGTGAACTTCACTGGGTTCGGCAAGTTCGCGGTCGCCGAGCGGGGCCCGCGACAGGGCGTCAACCCGCGGACCGGAGAGAGGATCTTCATCCCCGGCGGCAAGGTCCCCCGCTTCTCGGCGGGCTCAGGGCTGAAGAAGAAGGTCAAGGGCGGCTAGCACGGCGTTCGCTGACCGGCTCGCTGCGCTCGTCGAGAAGCGCCGCAGCCAGGTGTGCCTGGGCCTGGACCCGGACCCGGCCTCGCTGCCTGCGGAGTCGGCCCCAGACGCCGACTTCGCGGACGCGGCCGAGCGCGCCGCCGCGGCAGTCGTCGAGCACTGCCGCAGGCTGATCGAGGTCGCCGGCCCGGCCTGCGTGGCGGCGAAGCCGCAGCTCGCCTGCTTCGAGCGGCTCGGCGCCCCTGGATGGGGGGCGCTCACCGAGGTCTGCTCCGCCGCCAGGCGCGCGGGCCTGCTGGTGATCGCCGACGGCAAGCGCGGCGACGTCCCGGTCACCGCCAGGGCCTATGGCCAGGCGCTGGTCGGCGAGACCGAGACCCCGTGGGGCCCGGTACGCGGTCTGGGCGCAGACGCCTTCACCGCCAACCCGCTGCTGGGAGAGGATGCGATCGACGTGCTGGTCGAGGCGGCCGGCGACGCAGCCGCGGGGATCTTCCTGCTCGTGCGCACCTCGAATCCCGGCGCCGCACGGCTGCAGGACGCGCAGCTGGGCCGCGGACCGATGCACGAGGAGCTCGCCGCGCTGGTCGCCGAGCGGGCGGAGCGGCTCGCCGGGGACTCGGGTCTGTCGGGCCTGGGAGCCGTGGTCGGCGCCACCGCGCCGCAGCACCTGGGGCGGCTGCGCGAGCTGATGCCCGACTCGATCTTCCTGATCCCGGGGATCGGGGCGCAGGGCGGCAGGCCGGAGGACCTCGGCCCGGCGCTCGCGGCCGGCAGGCCGGCCTCGGTCCTGGTCGCCGCCTCCCGCAGCATCGCGGGAGCGGAGGATCCGGCCGCAGCGGCGGATCAGCTCCGTGCGGCCGTGTGGGGCCTCTGATTCGTCCGCGGTGCTCGTGACTGACGTTGGGGTGGGTCCGGGGTACCATCGCGGCCCGCGGATGCCGGATTACAAGCCGAACCAAGTGGTCCGCGCGTTCGCCGTGTTGGCCCTGGTCGCGGCCTTCATCCTGGTGGTCGCGGTGGTCGCGACCTCGGGTGGCGGATCCGGCGGGGGAGACAACGGCGGAGCGCAGTCGAAGGCCAACGGCCCCAGCGAGAGGGGCCGTTCGGCGGTGAGCCGCGGCGTCTGGATCGTCCGCTCAGGCGACACCCTGGGCAAGATCTCCGAGGAGACCGGCATCAGCATCGAAACCCTCACTCAGCTCAACCCCGATCTCGACCCGCAAGCCCTCCTCGAGGGTCAGCGAATAGCGTTGCGCTGACGGTGTTGGGATCCGATGGCAGGCTGGGAAGGTCGCGCGTGCGCGCGCTGATCGCGCTCGGGCTGGCGACCATGCTCACCGGCCCCCTTGCCGGCACTGCGGCGGCGGGCCCACCGAAGCTCGACGCCAGGGCCTGGATTCTGATCGATCCCCGGGACGGATCCGTCCTTGCGAGCAAGGCCCCGAACAAACGACTGCCGATCGCGAGCGCGACCAAGCTGATGACGGCGTACCTGGCCCTCCACCGCCTGCGACCGAACCAGATGGTGGCCGCCCCCGCGTATCACCCGAGCGCTTCGGCGGAGATCGAGCTCGGCCTCAGACCCGGTGAGCGGATGCGGGTCCGCGACCTGCTCTACGGGCTCTTGCTACCGAGCGCGAGCGACGCAGCCGAGGCCCTGGCGGTCGGCGTCTCGGGGTCGATCCCTGCGTTCGTCACCGCGATGAACCAGGCCGCCCGGCGACTAGGCCTGACCGACACGAGCTACGCCAACCCGATCGGGCTCGACGACCCGGACAACTATTCGAGTGCCCGCGACCTGGTCACCCTCGCCTCGATCCTGCTGCGCAACTCGCTCTTCGCTCATATCGTTGACGCGCCGAGCGCGGTCCTCCACAGCGGTGACCACCCGCGGCAGGTGACCAGCCGGGACACGCTGCTCAACCAGGTTCCCTGGATCAACGGGGTGAAGACCGGCCACACCCTCGGCGCCGGGTACGTCCTGGTCGGATCCGGAACGCAGAACTCGACCACGCTGACCTCCGCGGTCCTCGGCGCGCCCAGCGAGTACGCCCGCGATGCGGACACCCTGAAGCTCCTCAACTACGGCTTCTCCCTCTTCCACATGGTCCAGCCGGTTCGCCAGGGTCAGCAGCTGGCAGACCCCAAGCTCGACTACCGAAGCGAGCATCTCTCGCTGATCGCCAGGCGTGCGCTACCGATCGACGTCCGCCAGACTCAGCGCGTCACCACTCACGTCACGGCCCCAGATCAGATCAGTGGTGCGGTCCGGCAGGGCCAGGTGCTCGGGCACGTCACGGTCAAGGTCGACGGCAGGCCGGCCGCGTCGAGCCCGCTGGTCGCCGCGCACGGGGTTGCGGCGGCGACGACGCTCGACAAGGTGAAGTCGACGGCCCAGAATCCATTTGTACTCATTGCGTTGGGCGCGATCGTGATACTCCTAGGGCTGCTGCTGACGGTACGAAGGCGCGGGGCGAGCAAGCCGGAGACGGCCGCCTCGGCGCCTCCGCAAGACCGGCGGCAGGTCCCAAGACAGCGGACCCCGGAGGAGAGGCGCAGGATGCACGAGGAGAGAATGCGCAGGAGGCGCAAGAGGATCGAGCGAGAGGGGGGCACCTGATGATCCTCACCGTCACCCTGAACGCCGCGATCGACCGGACCGTCGCCGTGCCGAGCTTCCGGCAGGGACATCGCCACCGCGCGGTCGAGGCGAGCACCGTCGCCGGCGGCAAGGGCGTCAACGTGGCACGTGCGCTCAAGCTGCTGGATCGACCCGTGATCGCGACGGGCCTGGCGGGTGGGCCGACCGGTGCCCGCCTGATGGAGCGCCTCGCCGAGGAGTCGATCCTCACGGACTTCACCTGGATCGCCGGCGAGTCCCGCACCAACCTCGCCGTGATCGACCCGACCTCGGGCGAGCAGACCGAGATCAACGAGAGGGGCCCGGAGGTGAGCGCCGAGGAGCTCGAGCGCTTCCTCGAGAAGCTCCTCTACCTGGCCCGCGGTGCGCGCCTCTGTGTCATCGCAGGGAGCCTTCCCCCGTCGGTCCCCGCTTCCTTCTCGGCTCGGATGGTGGAGGAGCTCAAGACCCTGGGCGTCGAGACGATCGTCGACACCGAGGGGGAGCCGCTGATCGCCTCGATCCGCGCCGAGCCCGCCGCCGTGACGCCTAACCGGAGCGAGGCCGAGGGCGCCGTCGGGCACGAGTTCAACGATCGCGAGGACCTGCTGAACGGCCTGAGCAGCCTGGTCGAGCTCGGCGCGACCGACGCGGTGATCACCCGGCCCGAGGGCTGCGTCGCGTCCATGCTCGATGCCGACGAGGGGCGACATGCCTACGAGGTGACCGCCCCCGAGGTCGAGCCGGTGGCGACGGTCGGCTCGGGCGACGCCTTCCTGGCCGGCTTCGTCGCGGCCCGCTACGACAGGCGCCCACCGGAGGAGTGCCTGCGCTTCGCGGTCGCCTGTGGCGCTGAGTCGACCCAGCACTTCGGCGCCGGCAGCATCGACCCGGCCGAGATCGAGCGGCTGCTCGCCGGGGTAGAGTCGCGGGAGCTCGAGACGCGCGCCGCGGTCTAGATCCACGCAGCTTCCGGGGCCCGAGGAGTGTCCCTTTCCGGGGGCGCGGGTTACCGCTGTTATCCTTGGCGGGGCGTTGGTGTGTGACCTCCGAAACGCCGGTCTGACCGCACTTCCCACCCCGCGACGCGGGGTTTTTTCGTCCGCGAACGAACGTAGGGTGGGGCAATGGAAGTAGAGATCGGCCGCGGCAAGAAGGGCCGCAGGGCATACGGCTTCGATGACGTCGCGATCGTCCCCTCACGGCGGACCCGCGATCCGGATGACATCGACATCACCTGGACGCTCGGCCCCTATCGCTTCGAGCTGCCCCTGCTGGCCTCGGCGATGGACGGGGTGGTCAGCCCCAGGACCGCCGGCCTGATCGGCAAGCTCGGCGGCCTCGGCGTCCTCAACCTCGAGGGGATCTGGTCCCGTTACGAGGACGCGGACTCCAAGCTCGATGAGATCGCGGCCGCCCCCAAGGAGGTCGCCACGCGGATCATGCAGGAGATCTACGCCGAGCCGGTCAAGGCCGAGCTGATTGCGAAGCGCGTCGAGGAGATCAAGGCAGACGGTGCGGTGGCGTGCGGGTCCCTGACGCCGCAGAGGGTGACGCAGTACTACGAGACCGCCCTCGACGCGGGACTCGACATCCTCGTCATCCAGGGAACCGTGATCTCCGCGGAGCACGTATCCACCCAGACGGAGCCGCTCAACCTGAAGGAGTTCATCGCCTCGCTCGACGTGCCCTGCGTCGTCGGCGGCTGCGCCTCCTACAACACCGGGCTGCACCTGATGCGCACCGGGGCCGTCGGCGTGCTGGTCGGCGTGGGCCCCGGCGCCGCTTGCACGACCCGCGGTGTGCTCGGGATCGGCGTGCCGCAGGCGACCGCGATCGCGGACGTGGCGGCGGCGCGCGGCCAGCACATGATGGAGACGGGCAACTACTGCAACGTGATCGCCGACGGCGGCATGCGGACCGGGGGAGACGTCTCCAAGGCGATCGCCGTCGGCGCCGACGCGGTGATGATCGGCTCCCCGCTCGCGCGAGCCAAGGAGGCTCCGGGCCGCGGCTTCCACTGGGGGATGGCGACCTTCCATCCCTCGCTACCGCGCGGCGCCCGGGTCGCGACCGTTCAGGACGGGACGCTCGAGGAGATCCTTCTCGGCCCCGCGCAGGAGAACGACGGCACCTTCAACCTGATGGGGGCGTTGAAAACCTCGATGGCGACGACCGGCTACGAGGACATCCGTTCGTTCCAGCGGGCCGAGGTGATGGTCGCCCCGGCGCTGATGAGCGAGGGCAAGAAGCTCCAGAACGAGCAGGCCGTGGGGATGGGCTCGAAC
>DASXSZ010000013.1:0-19805 GCA_036505735.1 Solirubrobacterales bacterium | reverse complement strand
ACCCGTTCGGCATGACGGGCGCCCGGATCATGGGCACCCTGCTCAACGCCATGGAGACGGACGATCACCAGGTCGGCCTCGAGACGATGTGCGTCGCCGGCGGTCAGGGCGAGGCGATGCTCGTCGAACGGCTGAACTAGGCCCGCAGGCCCTCGACCAGCTGGAGGAGCGCCTCTTCCACCTCGGCCCTCGCCTTGCGCGGCCGCTCAGCGTAGGCGATCACGAAGGCGGCCTCGGAGAGGGCTGCGACGAAGAGGTGCGCCATCGGCTCGACGGCGATCGGGCGGAGGACCCCGGCCGAGACCGCGCCCTCCAGCGCCGCGCGGGTCAGGCCGAGTCCGTGGCGGTTGTCGATCTCGCGCCATTCGCTCCAGCCGAGTACGGCCGGGGCGTCGATCAGGGCGATCTGCTTGACCGCCGGCTCCTCGCAGGCGTCCAGGAAGGAGCGCATCCCCGTCACCATCAGGTCCCAGGGGTTGTCCGCCCCGCCCATCCGGGCGCCGATGCGCTCCATCAGCTCGTCCTCCACCCGCTCGAAGACGGACCGGAACAAGTCCCGCTTGTCCCGGAAATGGTGGTACAGCGCTCCGCGCGTCACCTTGGCGCGGGCCACGATCTCCTCGGTGCCGACCTCGGCATAGCCGCGCTCGGTGAACAGGTCGAGCGCCGCCCGCACCAGCGCATCGCGCGTGGCCTTGGCCTCCGCGCCGCGGCGGCCGGGGACGCTGGGAGCGCTGGAAGCAGTGGACATACAGGCTGTAGGTTAGATGCGGACTCGGAAACTCCGCTACCGTCGCGCCGCGAATGTCTCTCGAGCGCTTCACCTCGCTCCTGGAGGCGGCCAGGCGGGGAGATGAGGCCGCCTGGCAGGAGCTCTACAGCGGGCTTGCGCCCGTGGTCCTCGGCTACCTGCGCGCGAACAGCGCGCCCGACCCGGAGGACGTGCTCAGCGAGGTGTTCCTGCAGGTCGCGCGCGACATCGCAAGGTTCCACGGCGAGGAGCCCGGCTTCCGATCGTGGGTCTTCACGATCGCGCACCATCGCCTGATCGACGCCCGGCGACACTCGGCCCGCCGGCCGGTCGACCTCTCCGCCGAGCCTCTCGAGCCGATGGTGCGCGCCGACGACGCGGCCGAGGAGGCGCTCGCGCGGATCGGGGTCGAGGAGGTACATCGAGTCCTCGCCTCCCTCTCGGACGACCAGCGTGCCGTCCTGCTGCTGCGCGTGATCGGCGATCTCAGCATCGAGGACGTGGCGAAGGCCGTAGGCAAGCGCCCGGGCGCCGTGAAGGCGCTCCAGCGCCGCGGCCTGGCCGCCATCAGGCGCGAGCTCGGGCGCACGGGGGTAACCCTGTGAACGGCAATGCCGCTTATGAAGGTGAGATGAACGAGGTAGCCCTTTTCATGAGCGCACTGCGCGCGGCCCTGCCGGCGCAGCCTGACCCGGAGCTCGGGGCGATCCTCGTTCCGCGGCTCGCGCAGACCGCGCGTACCGCGACCATCGAGGCCGAGACCCGCAGGACCAGGCGGTTCGCCTCGACGACGGTCGGCGCGCGTCGCCGGCCGCGTTCTCGACTCGGATTGGCAGCCAGGGTTGGAATCACCGTGGCCCTGATCCCGCTGGTTCTCGCCGCGCTCGCGTTCGCGGGTGTGACCCTGCCGCCCCCGGCCCGGTCGGCGTTCGAATCGGTAGGCGTCAACCTGCCGAACCAGCCCGCGCAGAGCGACGAAACGAGCACGAGCGAGGGGACCGCGCAGCCCGCCGAGCCGAGAAGGAGCGCGGCTGGGAGCAAGGGCGACTCGGTGGCGGCCCATCGGCACGCCCTGGAGGAGCGCGCCAAGGCCCGCGGCGAGGCCGTGGGGCACACTCTCGACAACGCCATCGGGCTGAATGAGGCCAGGCCCCCCGGCCAGTCCAGCGACGCGGGTCCACCGCCCAACTCGAACGCCGGCGGCTCGCCGCAGGGTCAGGCACATCGGCTGCAGGCCGCGCCTGAGCATGCCGTTCCGATCCCAGGCGGCCAGGCCCCAGGCCTCATCAAGTAGGCGCGAGCCCGCGCGTCCAGCCGGTCTGCTTCCCGGCTAGTCCTCGAAGAGCGCGTATCCGTAGGAGCCGCGCCGGTACGCAAGCTTGGCGATCGCGGTCATCCGCTCGTCGTCGTTCGACTCGATCTGATCGAACCTGCTCTCGACCCGCGCCGCGGCGCGTGAGCAGAAGGTGTCGGCGATGAAGCGCTCCTGGCCCGAGGGCTCGACTCCCTGGTCCTCGAAGATGTGGCTCACCCGCGAGAGCAGCGCCACCTGGGCGTAGATATCGGCGATGTTGTCGGCGAGACGCTTCTGCTGGAACTGGCGCTCGATGATGTCCTTCCGGTTGTCCCGCAGCAGCTTCTCGGTGATGCCGGCCAGCCGCTTCACCTGGTCAGCGACCGAATCCGCGTGTGTCGAGAGCTCATTGTGAGCGAGGCTGATCCTGTCCGGCCGGACCTCGCGCTGGATGCGGTCGCTGGCGTACTCCACCAACACGCCGATCGAGCGGATCGGGTCGCTCAGCTCGATCTCCGAGAGCCCCTCGAGCTTCTCGCCGACCGGTTTGAAGCCGCCGAGCGCGATGAAGGCGCGGAGCACGTCGTTGGCGCCCTCGAAGATCGGATAGATGCGGGTGTCGCGGAGCACCTTCTCGTAGGGGCGGTCCCGCAGATAGCCCTCGCCGCCCGCCAGCTGCAGGGCGCGGTTGGCCGCGTACCAGAGGAACTCCGTCCCCGACACCTTGCAGACCGCCGACTCCAGCGAGTAGTCGGGAACGCCGGCATCGACCAGGCCGCAGGTCAGGTAGCACATGGACTCGAGGCCGAAGAGGTGGGTGACCATCCAGCCGATCTTGTCCTGGACCAGCTCGAAGTCGGCGAGGGGGCGACCGAACTGGCGGCGCTCCTTGACGTGGTCGATCGACAGGTCGAGCAGCCTCTTGGCGCCGCCGACGGAGCCGGTGCCGAGGCCGATCCGGCCGTTGTTGAGGATCTGCATCGCCACCCGGAACCCCTGACCGGGTTCGCCCAGCACGTTCTCGGCCGGCACACGGACATCCTTGAAGTAGAGGCGGCGCAGGTCGTTCGCCCGCAGCCCCATGGTGTCGAAGCGCTCGCCGATCTCGAGGCCATCCATGCCCTTCTCGAGCAGGAGCGCGATGTGCCGCTCCTCGCCACCCACCTCCGCACGGGCGAAGGTGGTGATCACGTCGGCGCGCGAGCCGTTGCCGATGTAGCGCTTCTCCCCGTTGAGCAGCCAGGAGCCGTCGGGCTGGAGAACCGCGCGTGATTGGACGTGGTAGGCGTCCGAGCCGGCCTCGGGCTCGGTGAGGGCGAACGCGGCGAGCTTCCGGCCGGTGGCGAGGTCGGGGAGAAAGCGCTCCTTCTGCTCGTTGGTGCCGAACAGCGAGATGCCCTTGAAGCCGATCGATTGGTGGACGCCGAGCACGATTGCGAGCGTGGCGTCGATCTGGCCGACGGTCTCGAAGACGCGCGCGTACCCCGTCTGGGAGAGGCCCTGGCCGCCGTAATCCCGGTCGACGTAGAGGCCCAGAGCGCCGATCTCGCCCAGGTCGCGGAGGACCTCATCGGGGATCCAGCGCTCCTCCTCGGCGCGCCTCGGGTCATAGTGCTCCGCGCAGTAGGAGCGGATGCGCGCGTTCAGCTCACGGATCCGGTCCTGCTCCTCGGGATCCGGGCTGGGCCAGGGGAAGACGAGCTCCTCGTGGATCTCGCCGAGGAAGAGCGACTTGGCGAACGACGAGACGCCCTCCTGCGCCTCCTCCTTCCGCGGGATCGCTTCGCGGACCGCCACCCGGTCAGACTACCCACCGTGCCCAGCCGCTCAATCGCGCTTGCCTCATCCCTCGCCGCCCTCCTCCTGGCCGGGTCGGGGTGCGGCGGCGGCACGGAGCACCACGACGTCCATCCCGAAGCGCTGCTCGACGCGGCCGCCGCGCACCCGATCGAGAGCGGCCAGACCGAGATCGAGATTCGGCTGCAGGTTCACGGGATGGCGCAGCTCACGAGCCCGCTGACGCTCAAGCTGGATGGCCCGTACGTGAGCGGCCGCGGCGTACGGATACCGAGCTTCGACTGGAAGCTCACAGCGGGCGCACTCGGCTTCCCGGTCGGCGGCCAAGTGGCCTCGACGGGAACGAACGTCTTCCTGAGCGTCTACGGCGACAACTACGAGGTTGGAGTGGAGCCGATCGCCGCGGCGAACGCACGGATCCGGGAGGCGGCGGCAGCCGGCCGCTCGCCCCTCAGTCTGCGGCCCCGCGCGTGGTTCGGTCCCGCCCGCTACGACGGGGAGGGCAACGAGGGCGATGTCGACTGCGCCCGCATCTCCGGCCCCCTGCGCGGCCGGGTCATCGAGAGCCAGCTGACGCCCCTCACCGAGCAGCTCGGGCTCTCGGCGCCCCCGGCGGTCAGCGGCACGGCCCGGGCCTGCGTGGGATTCGATGACCACACCTTCCACCAGCTCGGCCTCGATGCGGAGATCGCCATTCCCCCCGAGGATCGGAGCCGTCTCGGTGGCGCCACGGGCGCCCACGTGAGCGCCGACGTGGACCTCGCCGACATCGGGCAGCCACAGCAGATCTCGATTCCTGGCGACGGCTACCGGCCGATCAGGGATCTCCTGCTCAGCCTCAATGACCTGGGGGTGCCAATCCCCTTATAGGCTGAGCCCATGGAGACAGGTGGCAGAACCCCCGAGGAGAGGAGAGCAGCCGCCGAGGCCCGGGCCCGGGCGCGCTCCGGTGAGCCGCCCGCGACCGGCGACGAGGAGTCGCTCGACGACACCGGCGAGCGCGGGGACGACGATGCGAGGGCGCGCGCCGGCGCGACCCGTCGTATGTCGGTCCGCCACTATGGCGGCCCCGACCTCTACATGCGCCGCAGGCTGATCGCCGGTGCAGCGGTGATCGTCCTGATCGTGCTGATCTTCCTGCTCGTCGGCGGCTGCTAGAGCGAGCCCTCGGCCTCATCGGCGATCAGTCTCGCCAGGGCGAGCGACGAGGTCGCCGCCGGGGAGGGGGCGTTGCGTACGTGCAGCGCCCGCTCGGTCCGGTGGACGATGAAGTCATCGACCAGCGTGCCGTCGCGGTCGAGCGCCTGGGCGCGGATGCCGGAGGGGCCAGCGAGGACATCGTCTGTCGTGAGCTCGGGGACGAAGCGGCGGAGCCCGGCGACGAACGCCCGGCGGCTCGCCGCATGGCGGATCTCGGTGAGGCCGGTGCGCCAGAAGCGCCCGATCAGGCGCCAGGTTCCGGGCCAGGCGAGGTTGGAGGCGATGTCGGCGGGGCGCAGCCGCCCGATCCGGTACGCGTCCCGGGCGCCGACCATCAGCGCCGACGGGCCGAGCAGCACCTCGCCGTCGACCGTTCGGGTCAGATGACCTCCCAGGAAGGGGAGCTCGGGATCGGGGACCGGGTAGATGCTGCCGCGGACCAGCTCGCGCCGCTCGGGGCGGAGGCGGAGGTAGGCGCCGCGGAAGGGGACGATCCGGGGCTCGGCCGGGGCGCCCGCCGCCACCGCCAGGCGGTCCGACCATGCCCCAGCGCAGCTCACCACGAAGCCCGCGTCCGTGCGTCCGCGGTCGTGCTCGACCGTGATGCTCGCGGTCCCGGGGATCAGCCGCCGCACCTCGGTGCCGGTCGCGACTGCGCCGCCGGCTCCCCGGACGTCGTCCGCGTACGCGCCGGCGACCCGGGCGAAGTCGACGACGCCGGTCTCGGGTGAGTGGATCGCGGCGAGCCCGCGCGCGTGCGGCTCGATCTCCGCGATCTCCCCCGAGCCGATCTGCCTCAGCCCGGGGACCCCGTTCTCCCGACCGCGGCGCTCGAGCTCGGCCAGGCTGGGCAGCTCCCCTCCGTTCGCGGCGACGATCAGCTTGCCGCACCGCCGCGCCTCGATCCCGCGCTCGTCGCAGTACGCGTAGAGGAGCCGTGCGCCCTCCACGCAGAGCCGGGCCTTGAGCGATCCCGGGGGGTAGTAGATGCCGGCGTGGATCACCCCGCTCGAGTGGGAGGTCTGGTGGGCGGCGAGCCGGTCCTCGCGCTCCAGCACGCAGAGGCCGGCGCCCGGATGGCGGGAGAGCAACTCCCGCGCCACCGCCAATCCGAGGATGCCGCCTCCGATCACGACGAAGTCGCAGCGGGGCGGGGGATCTGCCATCTGCCCGATCGTACGTCGCTACTAGGATCGCCACATGGCCCTCCCGTTGAAGCCGCCGATCCAGCCGCAGCTGGCGCTCTCGCGCAAGGTGCTGCCGGAGGGCGAGGGCTGGGTCTACGAGCCGAAGTACGACGGCTTCCGCGCGCTCGCCTACGTTGACGGCGACGACGTGTATCTGCAGTCGCGCGGAGGCCGGCCGCTGCGCCGCTACTTCCCCGAGCTCGAGTTCCCCGAGGGGCGGTACGTCATGGATGGTGAGCTGGTCATACTCGACTCCGACGGGCGCGAGGAGTTCGACCTGCTCCAGAACCGGCTGCACCCGGCGGAGTCCCGCGTGCGGATGCTGGCGGAGAAGACGCCGGCGCTCTTCCGGGCGTTCGACCTGCTCGCCCAGGACCGCCGCAAGCTCACCGCCAAGCCCTTCGCCGAGCGCCGCGCGGCCCTGGAGGAGCTGATCGCGGCCGCGCCGGGTCGCAAGAAGACTGCCTCGCGCTCGGTCGAGCTGACCCCGCTGTACAAGACCGCGAAGAGCGCCCAGCCACTTCTCCTCTCGGGCGAGGGGGTGATCGCCAAGGAGCTCGATGCCGTCTACAAGCCGGGCCAGCGCAAGGGGATGGTCAAGGTGAAACGGGTTCGCACGATCGACTGCGTCGTCATGGGCTGGAGGCCCGGCAAGCACGAGGGGACGGTCGGCTCGCTGATCCTCGGTCTCTACGAGAACGGCAAGTTGCGGCCGATCGGGCACACCTCAGGCCTGAAGGCAAAGGAGAAGAGAGAGCTTGTCAAGACCCTGGCGAAGTACGAGACCGGCGAGAAGGGCTCCGGCGATCCCAGCCGCTGGGACGCCGACCGCGAGCTCGAGTGGTACGAGCTACGCCCCGAGCTGGTCGTCGAGGTCACCTACGACCACACCAGCGGAGGCCGGATCCGCCACGGCTCGAAGATCGTCCGCTGGCGCGACGACAAGGCGCCGAAGGACTGCAAGATCGACCAGCTCGTCTAGGGCCGTCTACGGTGAGAGGGAGAGCTGTCCCGCGTCGTACAGGTCGCTGACCGCGAAGGCGGGCGTCGCGGCGGAGATGTAGGTGAGGACCTCGTCGCCCGTGTTGACGATCCCATGCTCGGTGTTCGGTGGGATGAAGGCCAGGGAGCCCTCGCTCAGGTCCCGCTCCTCGTCGCCGATCCGCATGCGGCCGCGGCCGCGGGTGATCACGTAGATCTGCTGCGGGCCGTGGCTGTGGGGCTTCTGCTCGCCGCCGGGGGCGACGTCGACCCAGGTGATCGAGAGCTCGACGCCCGGGGCGTCGCCCTCCTCGAGCAGGATGTGGGAGACCAGGCCCTCGAGCTCTCGCTTGGGGGCGCTGGAGAGATCGGTTACGTACATCGGTCCTCCTTTCGCGTCGCCTCCGGTGGGGGAGGTAGTGGTTAGTCTGACTCGAGGGAGAAGGAGAGATGCGCGCCGCGGCCGCACGCGACGGCCCGAGCTAGCAGCGAATGGCAACCGCCCCCCAGTCCGAGTCCGGCACCTTCCTGGAGTTGCTCTCCGACGGAGATCGCGACGAGCTGCTGACGCTCGGAGGCCTGAGGAGGTTCTCCCGCGGCGAGCACCTGATGCATCAGAACGAGCCCGGGGACCGGGTATTGATCCTGGTGAAGGGCCACGTCAAGGCGAGCTTCGTCGATCCGCAGGGGCGGGAGATCGTGCTCAGCTTCAGAGGGCCGGGGGACGTCTTGGGGGAGCTCTCCTTCCTGCGTGTTGAACCGCGCTCGAGCAGCGTCACCGCGATCGAACCTGTCGAGACTCGCGCGCTCGGCGCGACCGAGTTTCGCGGTTATCTGGAGAAGCGGCCCAGCGCGGCGCTGACCCTGATCGACGTGATCAGCCGGCGGCTCCGCGACGCGAATCGCAAGCGCGTCCAGTACGGGGCGCTCGACACGATTGGGCGCATCTCGGCGCGATTGATCGAGCTCTGCGAGCGCTACGGAGATCACACCGACGAGGGGATCCAGATCAGGCTCCCCCTCACCCAGGAGGATCTCGGGGGCTGGACCGCCTCCTCGCGGGCTGGTGTCGCCGAGGCGCTGCGCACGATGAGGAAGCTGGGATGGATCAGGACCGGACGCCGCCGCATCACGGTGCTCGATCTTGACGCGCTCACCCAACGGACGACATAACGCCGGCGCCGGAACGCCCAGAATTGGACCTCCTCAGCGTCCAGGAGTGGGTGGTCGGCGCGCTCGCGCGCTCATACCGTCGGTCGGGCAATGCGGCGCGGATATGAACAGGAACACCACGGACCGCGCCCTGAGAGAAGGGAGCACCAGATGACACGCATGCTGGTTGTGGCCCTCGCGACTGCCTCACTCGCCCTGCCGGCCGCCGCGCTTGGTTACACCGATCCGCCCCAGGACCCCGGGGCAAGATTGAACCCCGTCGTGCACAAGGCCGCGCAGGCCCCGAGCCCCACAACGGCTCAGGTTTCGACGGCCAAGCCTGCTGCCGGCTCGAGCAACGAAGGCGGATTCGACTGGGGTGACGCCGCGATCGGCGCCGGAGCGGCGCTTGCATTGATCGCCGTCGCGGGCGGCCTCGTGGCCTACCGGCGAGAGGCACCCTCGGTCAGCGCACCCGCACAGGGCAGCTGATCGATAGCCCGTCGACGAGGAAAGGGAGGCCAGGGCTCCGGTGGGTAGCCGGAGCCCTGGTCATGCTCTCAGCTCTCTTTCGCTCGGCTCGGCTGCACCCGCTTGGGCTCGCCTCGCTGCTTGGCGAAGTGCGGCGGCCACGGGGCGTCACCGAGACCACCCTCCTCGTCGCGACGCGCCAGGTCGAGCAATTGGTCGAGCGATCCCGCGTGCTGGTCGATGTCCGCCGCGGGATCACCCTTCCTGGCGACCCGGTCCGGGACCGTGTCGAGCCGCAGGTCGGCGGGCTCGACGTCCGGTACCTCGTCCCACTCGACCGGGCAGCAGACCCGCGCGTCGGGCACGGGTCGCACCGAGTACCCGGACGCGATGGTGCGGTCGCGGGCGTTCTGGTTGTAGTCGACGAACACGCCGTGGCGCTCCTCCTTCCACCACTTGCTGGTGGCGTTCCTGGGGATTCGCCGCTCGACCTCCCGGGCCAGCGCCAGCGCCGCCCGGCGCACCTCGATGTAGTCCCAGCGCGGCTCGATTCGCACGTTGACGTGGATGCCGCGCGAGCCCGAGGTCTTCGGAAAGCCGACGAGGCCGTGCTCCTCGAGCACCTCCCGCACGCAGAGCGCGACCTTGCGCACCGTGTTCCACCGCACGCCCGGCGTGGGGTCGAGGTCGACGCGAAGCTCGTCCGGGTGATCGAGGTCGTCGCGGCGGACCGGGTGCGGATTGAAGTCGACCACGCCCAGGTTGACCGCCCAGACCAGGTGCGCTCCGTCGTTCACCACCAGCTCGGTCGCCGTCCGACCGCTGGGGAAGGTGAAAGTGGCCGTCTGCAGCCAATCGGGCGCGCCCTTCGGCACGCGCTTCTGGAAGAAGAACTCGCCGTTCACCCCGTCGACGAAGCGCTTCATCGTCCCCGGCCGCTCGCGCAGCTGGTTCACGGCCGCCTCCTCGATCGCCATGTAGTACTCGGCCAGGTCGAGCTTCGTGAACCCGGGCTTCGGGAAGTAGACCTTGTCCGGGTTCGACAGGCGGACCTCGCGGCCGGTGACCTCGATCGTCGTGTAGTTCCCCTTCGCCACCGTGGACATCTTCGCTACTTGGACCTCGAATCCGGGTCCGAATCATCGGCGCTGATTGAATCCACCCATCGAAACGCTCGAGACGCTGACCTACGAGGTGACCGGGCGAATCGCCCGGATCACCCTGAACCGGCCCGAGCGCGGCAACGGGATCACCCTCGAGATGCCACGCGAGCTGGCCGCCTGCGTCGAGCGGGCCAACCTCGACCCCGAGGTCCACGTGATCGCGCTGGCCGGGAACGGCTCAGGGTTCTGCGGCGGCTACGACCTGGTGGCGTCCGCCGAGGGAAACATGGAGGGGGTGGCGAGCCCGGAGGCGCCCCCCGGTTCTCCCCTCGACCCGGCGGTCCAGGCCCGCAACCACGACCCGGAGGGAACCTGGGACCCGGTCGTCGACTACCAGATGATGAGCCGCAATCTGCGCGGCTTCATGAGCCTCTTCCACTCGGAGAAGCCGACGATCTGCAAGGTCCACGGCTACTGCGTCGCGGGCGGCACCGATATGGCGCTCTGCTCCGACCTGCTGGTCGCCGAGGACCGGGCCAAGATCGGCTACCCGCCCGCACGCGTCTGGGGCGTGCCGACCAGCGCGCTCTGGGCCTTCCGGATCGGGCCGGCGAGGGCGAAGCGCCTGCTGCTCACGGGCGACTCGATCGACGGTACGACTGCGGTCGAATGGGGCCTGGCTACGGAGGCCGCCCCGGCGGCGGAGCTCGACGGGCGCTTCGAGGCGCTGCTCGAGCGGGTCGCGCGCATCCCGGTCAACCAGCTCGTCATGCACAAGCTGCTGGTCAACCAGGCCCTCTACGCCCAGGGGCTACAGGCGACCCAGTCACTCGGCGTCTTCTTCGACGGAATCGCGCGCCACACCCCCGAGGGCTTCGAGTGGCAGCGCCTGGCCGCCGAGAAGGGGTTCAAGGAGGCTGTCCGGAAACGGGATGAGCCCTTCGGCGACGCCGGTCGCAGGTAGGCTGGCGCGCCCGTGAACCCCGAGATCACCCCAGAGGTCATCAAGCAGTGGCTCCCCGGGACCTTCCCCGGCGACATGGCGATCGAGCCGGTGGAGATCACCAACGAGATGTCCACCGGCCGGATGGTCGTAGACAAGCAGCACCTCCACCCCGGTGGCTTCGTCCACGGCGGCGTCTGGACTGCGTTCGGGGACTCCGTCGCCGCCTGGGCGACCTTCCGCGCGCTGCCTCCCAACCACGACTTCACGACGATCGAGCTGAAACTGAACGTCTTCGCCGCCGCCGCCGTGGGGGACGAGCTGATCTGCGAGGCGCGCCCCCTCCACGTCGGCCGGAGCACGGCGGTGATCGAGGCCGCGATCCGCAACGGCAAGAAGCGGGTCGCCAACCTGATCGTCACCCAGTTCGTCCTGCCCGGCCGCGACCCCCGCGCGGAGCGACCGGCACCCGGCGACTACCCGCCGGGCGACTAGCCGGAGCGCTAGCCCGCCTCCTCGGCCGCCAACATCCCGGGCCTCAGCCTCTTGGCCTGCGCCGGCGTCAGGTAGGCGAGCTTGCCGTTGGTTTCCAGCACGATCAGCCCAACCTGGCTGAAGTCGGTCATCCCCTTGTCGAGCAGTTGGTCCTCGAGCTCCACCTCGGTGATCGCCTCCTTGCGCATCGCCTCGCGGTCGAGCTTCCCGTTGCGCAGCAGCACGCGGGGGCGACCCTCGAGGACCCGGCGGAACCGCGCGTTCCGGTAGGTGATTCGGACGAAGAGGTAATTGGCGAGGAACAGCGTCCCGGCGCCGATCACGCCGCCGGTGACCGTGTTGTCGTTGCCAATCAGCGCGTTCTGCAGCGCGTTCGAGGCGAGCAGCAGCACAGCCAGGTCGAGCACGTTGATCTGGGCCAGCTCGCGCTTGCCCCCGAGCCGCAACGCGATCACCAGGAAGATGAAGACCAGCAGCGAGCGCAGGATCTTCTCGTCGAGACCGAGGTGGAGGTCGAAGAGGCTGCCGCCGAGCGAGCCGAGTGGGTGGACCATCCGCCCGGAGTTCGGCGCCAATCAGCCGGGTCCTGCCCTTGCGCGGCGTACCGGAGATTGGGTAGGGTCGGTGTGCTGTCCGGTGGACAGCAGCAGCGGAGGAGGAATGAGATGGGAGAGAACGCAGACGCCGTCAAGGAGCGTTGGGATGACTTCGCCAAGGGCGACCTCGACGGGGCAGTCTCGACCACGGACGAGAACGCCGAGATCAGGATGCCCGAGACGCTGCCCTGGGGCGGCACCTACAAGGGCCCCGACGGGTTCAAGGAGATGATCCAGAAGTTCCTGTCCAACTTCGAGTCGGTTGACCCGAAGCCGACCGCCTTCCTCGAGGCGGACGACGGCGAGACGGTCGTCGTCGTCGTCGAGGGAGTGGGTAAGACCAAGTCGGGAAACGAGCTCAGCGGCCGCTCGGTCTGGCTCTACAAAGTGAGCGACGGCAAGCTGACCGACGCCGAGTTCTTCGGCGACACGGCGCAGGCTCGCGACGCCGTCGGCTAGCTGATCACGCCCGTATCAGGCGGGCGCCAGGTGCAGGGCTCGATCGATCCGATCGAGCAGACCTCGCGCGCCCTACGGGACCCGGTGGATCTCGAACAGGTTGGTGCCGACGCCCTGCGCGGGCAGGCCGGCGGTGATCGCCACCAGGTCGCCTGACTCGGCGATCCGCTGCTCCCGCGCCAGCGTCGCGCAGTCGTCGAGCAGCTTGCGGATGCTGGTCCAGTCCTCGGCCTGGGTGGAGCTGATCCCGAACAGCAGGTTCATGCGCCGCACCGTCTCCAGCCGCTGCGAGACGGCGAGAACCGGCACCCGGGGGCGGTGGGCCGAGATCAGCCGCGCCGTGCGCCCCGACGAGGTCGGGCAGACGATCGCCTTCAGCCCAAGGCGGTAGCAGGCGGCCACGGCGACCTGGGCGACGGTCTCCGCGACGTCGTGCTCCTTCTCCTCGACGCGGGTGAAGACCAGCTCGTCATACCGCAGTCGCGGCTCGGTCACCCGGGCGATCCGATCCATGACCCGCACCGCCTCGACCGGGTAGTCGCCGATCGCCGTCTCCTCCGAGAGCATCACCGCGTCGGTGCCGTCGTAGATCGCGTTGGCGACGTCCGTGACCTCGGCGCGCGTCGGCCGTGACGCGCGCACCATGGTCGCCAGCATCTGCGTCGCCGTGATCGTGGGCTTCGACGCCCGGCCCGCCATCGCGATCAGCCGCTTCTGCGCGCCGGGGACCTCCTCGATCGGCAGTTCGACCCCGAGGTCACCCCGGGCGATCATGATCCCACTGCCCGCCGCATCGATGATCTCGGCCGCCCGCTCGGCGGCCTGGGGCTTCTCGATCTTGGCGATCAGCGGGATGTCGAGCCCCCGCTCGCGCACGTGCGTCTCGACCTTCTCGAGGTCCGAGGGCCGCCGGACGAACGAGACGGCCAGCAGGTCGATGCCGTTGTCGCAGGCGAAGTCGATCCAGGGCTGATCCGAGGCGCCGGTCTCGGGCAGGTCGGTGTCCGCGCCGGGCAGGTTCACGCCCTGATGCGAGCTGACGGCCCCGCCGGCCTCGACCTCGCACGTCACCGCTCCGCCGGAGACCGAGATGACGCGCAGGCGCACCCGGCCATCGGCGAGGAATACGGGTTCTCCCTCATGGACGGCCCTGGCGAAGCCGTCCCACTGGACGGTGAGGAGCTCGGCGCTTCCGGGGGTGCCGTTGGTCTCGCCTCGCAAGACCACCGTCGAGCCCGAGTGGAGGACCGCGACGTCGCCCTCCAGATCTCCCAGGCGCAGCTTGGGCCCCGGCAGGTCACCGAGGATCCCGACCTCCCGGCCGAGCTCCTCGCTCACCGCACGGATCCGGCGCACGTTCTCCGCCTGCTCCTCGGGCGTTCCATGGGCGAAGTTGAGGCGGAAGACGTCGACGCCCGCGGCGAACAGCTCGCGGAGCGCCTCCGGGCTGCTGCTGGCGGGCCCGACCGTGGCGACGATCTTGGTGCGGCGGGCGGTATGCAAGGGTGCGCCGCCAGGCGCAACCCGTTTTAGGTCTGAGGAGGCCATCAGGACTGTCCCGTCGTCCGCGTCCGGGGGACCGGGGTGGGGGCCGCGGGCATCGGCGCCGTGACGGGCCCGGTCGGCGCCTCGTCAGGGGGCGGCGGACGCACCTCGAGCTGCTCGATGACCGGGATGCGCCAGACGATGCTCGCCAGCACCAGCCCCGCCGCCGCGGAGAGCAGCGCCAGGAAGAGCTGCCCGCCGCCCATCCTGGTCAGGTCGAAGAAGTCGCGGACCGGCTGCACCGCGAGGATCAGCGCATAGAGGGCCCCGAGCGCCGCGACCAGGGCGAGCATGTAGCTCTGGATCGCGATGTGCTCGCGACCAGGGCCGCGCTCGAGCAGCAGGACGAGGCAGAGCCCGAGCACGACCAGGGTCGTCGTGGCGGCGGTGCGCCCGGCCTCGAGCGAGCCGCCGAAGACCGTGTCCACGAAGAAGAAGCTCGCCAGGGAGGCGGCCGCGATCGCGAGGCCGGCCGGGACGGCGAACGCCGCAAGGGCGCGCAGCAGCCGCCCCCTGTACAGGGGGCCGTCGCTGGGCGCCAGCGCAAGCACGAAGGAGGGGATCCCGATCGTCAGGAAGGCCGCCACCGTCAGCTGCCGGGGAAGGAAGGGAAAGGCCCATCCGGGTATGGCGACCAGGACGATCAATGCCGCGGCGTACACGGTCTTGGTCACGTAGAGGCGGCCGAGACGGTGGATATTGCGGGCGATCCGGCGACCCTCCGAGACCGCCCTCGGGAGCCGGGAGAACTGATCCTTGAGCAAGACGATGTCGGCGATTCCCTTCGTGATCTGGCTGCCGGAGCCCATCGCGACCGCTAGCCGGGCGCGCTTCAGCGCCGGGACGTCGTTGACGCCATCACCGATCATCGCAACGAAGCGCCCCCGCTCGGCAAGCGCCGAGACGAGTGCCTTCTTCTGCTCCGGCCGGATCCGGCAGAAGATCGTGTTCTCCTCGGCGATGCGGCCGAGCGACGCATGGTCCTCGGGCAGATCGTCGCCGGTGACGACGCCGGCCCCGGAGGGAACCCCGACCGATGAGGCGACTGCGGTGACGGTCTGCGGGGCGTCGCCCGAGATCAGCTTGAGGTCCATCTCCTGGTCGCGCATGTAGCGGATCGTCTCGCGGGCGTCGGGCCGGAGCGTCTCCTCGAGCACGATCAGAGCGAGCGGGCTGACCGCCGGGGGTGGGTCCGAGTACGGGTTGTCCGGGAGCCCGCCCGAGGCGCGCCCAAAGGCGACCACCCGCTTACCCGTCCGGGTGTGCTGCTCCAGGCTGCGCTGCAGCGGGACGGGGAGGGCCAGCGAGCCGCGCGCCATCAGCACGTCCGGCGCGCCGAGCACGTAGGTCTCGCCGCGACCGAAGGTCAGCCCGCTCCACTTCCATTCGGACGAGAACGGCACCTCGGCTCTCACCCGCTCGCCGCTCGCCGGGTAGTTCTCGGCGATCGCCTCGAGCGTCCGGTTGCGCTCCCCCGAGCTGGCGGCGAACCGCGCCAGGGCCGCCTGCGCCGCGCTCGCCTCCGAGGGATCCGCCACGTCGACCGAGATGAGCTCGAGCTCGCCGCTGGTCAGGGTGCCGGTCTTGTCGACGCAGATCGTGTCCACGGCCGCGAGCGCCTCCGTCGCGCTCATCTGCTGCACGAGCGTGTCGAGTCGGGCGAGCCGCACCGCCGCCACCGCGAGCGTGACGCTCATCAGCAGGACGAGGCCCTCGGGGATCAGGGTGATCAGGCCGGCGGTGGCAGTCTGGGCGGCGTCGTGGAGCGGCGTGCTGCGCGTCTGCAGTGCGAAGATCAGGACCACCGCCAGCGGGATCATCAGCCAGGTGCTCGCCTTCAGCACCAGGTTCACCTCGTCCTGGAGCGGCGATGGGGGATGGCGGAAGGTGCGCGCCTCGCCCGCGACCTTCTCCGCATAGCTGTCCTCCCGCACGGCGTCCACCTCGTAGTAGCCGGAGCCGGTGAGGCAGTACGCGCCGGAGAGCGCTCGCTGGCCGACCCGCTTGCGGACGCCGTCGACCTCGCCTGTGAGCACCGACTCGTCGAGCGTCAGGCCGCGGCTCTCGGTCACCTCGCCGTCGGCGACCAGCTGGTCGCCGGGCTCCACCCGGATCCAATCGCCCGGGACGACCTCGTCGGCGCGCAGCTCGACCAGCTCGCCGTCGCGAACCACCTTCGCCTTCGGCGCGACCAGCAGGGCGAGGTTTTCGAGAGTCTCCTTGGCCTTCATCTCCTGGCGGATCCCGATGTAGCTATTGATCACGGCGATGAATCCGAAGAGCGCGTCGGCAAACAGCCCCAGGGAGAGCATCACGACGAAGAAGACGCCGATGATCAGGTTGAAGAACGTGAAGACGTTGCCCGCGACGATGCTGGCGACCGAGCGGCTCGAGCGATCCTCGATCGGGCCGAGCTGGCGCAGGCGCTTCGCCGCCTCCTTGCCGGAGAGCCCACCCGGATGACGCTGGTCGCTCATCGCCGCATTGTTAGCGAAGCGGGAGCGCGCGAATGTCAAGCGGTGGCCGGCTCCCAGAACCACCGGTCGAACGAGCGCACAGCTCCGCGGCGGAGCCGTCGCCGGCCGAAGTAGGCAAGCTCCTCGCCCGCCGCCCAGGCGCTGCGCGCCGCGACGCCCGGGAGACCCGCCTCCCAGGCCCTCAGCCCGATCGGCTGGCAGCGGCCGTGAGGGACGACCCGCCGGCGGCCGTCCCGCGGATAGGTCTCGGGCAGCCCGGCGTCGCGGCAACCGGCGTCCGTGACCACGTTGAGGTAGCGGTCGTCGGGCACCCTCGTCCTGACCAGGACGGGGCCGGCCTCGAGCCGTAGGTCCTCGGGGCCGTAGGGCTGCCCCTCCAGGCGCCGGTAGACGTTGGCCCGCGCGACCTCGATCGATCGACAGAGGTAGACGACCGGGAACGACTCTGGCGGGTTCCAGCGGCCCCCGCGTTCGGCGGCGTATCGCCCATCGAGCGGATCGTCCCAGTCCGGATCGGCGACCCGCAGGTAGGGACCGCCACGGCGGATCGTGCGCACGGAGCTAGACGGGTCGCGCCCTCGCGCGCCCTCGCATTACGCGGTCGAGGCCCAATCGAACGACCGGCGGATCCGCGCCTGGAGCTCGTCCTGGCGGTCCCGCTCGATCATCTCGAGCATCGATAGCCCGCCGTACGCCTTCGCCGGCCGGCGGGCGATGCCCGGGATCCGCTCAGCTATCAGACGATGCCCGAGGAGATCACAGATCGCGGCCACGGTCGCGACCTTCGCCTTGCGGCTGGACGGCACCCCGCGCTCACGCCACTGCCCCACCGCCTGGCGGCTGACGCCGAAGAGCCGCCCCAGCTCGGTCTCGGAGAGCTCCAGGGTCTCCGCGATCGGGTCGAGCAGGGTGGGGGTGAGGACCGGGCTCATCTCAAAAAAGTCCATCCTAGCGCAAGCAATTCGCAAGCTGGCAGAAAAGGTGAGGAGTCACTAGGGTGCGCGGGGACATGGGTTTGAAGCTTGGACTCAACCTCGGCTACTGGGGAATCGGTCCTCAGGGCGAGGAGGCGACCGAGATGGTGCTCGCCGCCGAGCGCTTCGGCTTCGACTCGGTCTGGTCGGCCGAGTCGTACGGCTCCGACGCGGTCAGCGTGCTCGCCTACCTGGCGGGCAAGACCGAGACCATCCAACTCGGCGCGGCGATCCTGCAGGTGCCGGCGCGTCAGCCGGCCGCGGCCGCGATGGCGGGGGTGACGATCGACGCGCTCTCCGGCGGCCGCTTCATCTTCGGCTTCGGCCCGTCCGGGCCGCAGGTGTCGGAGGGCTGGTACGGCGTCCCGTACGAGAAGCCCTGGGGCCGCACCCGCGAGTACGTCGAGATCGTCAAGCAGATCGTCGCCCGCGAGGGGCGGCTCGAATACCAGGGCAAGCACTTCACGCTTCCGTTGAAGGAGGGCGAGGGGGTCACCGGGCAGGGCAAGGCGCTCAAGCTCAACGTGCATCCGCTGCGCAACGAGATCCCGGTCTACCTCGGGGCGATCGGCCGCAAGTCGGTCGAGCTGGCCGCCGAGATCGCCGACGGATGGATCCCGATCTTCTTCTCGGTCGACAAGTGGCAGGAGGCATGGGGCGAGCACATCGAGGCGGGCCTCGCCAAGGGTGGCCGTTCGCGCGAGGACTTCGCGGTCTCGCCGTCGGTGCAGGTCGCGATCGACGGCGATCTCGACGCGGCCACGGGTCTGGTCAAGGCCGGGCTGTTGCTCTACCTCGGCGGGATGGGTTCGAAGAAGACCAACTTCTACGCCGACCTGACCCGGCGCTTCGGCTTCGCCGAGGTGGCCGACGAGGTGCAGTCCCTGTACCTGGACGGCAAGCGCGAGGAGGCCTACGCGGCGATCCCCGACGAGCTCGTCGACGCGACGGCGATGATCGGCACGGAGGAGGAGGTCGCCGAACGCGTGAAGCGCTTCGCCGACGCGGGCATCGACCGGATGATCGTCTCGCCGATGCACGGCAACGCCGAGCAGAATCTCGCCACCCTCGAGAAGCTCGCCGACATGGTCGGCGCCGGTTCTCCCGCGTAGATTCAGCCGCGTGTCGGAGGACGATCTCGAAGTGGTCTTCGCGCAGTTCGACGCCGTCAACCGGCGGGATTTCGCGCGCGCCATGGAGCTCTATGACGAGGACGTGGTGCTGATCGTCCCGCCCGTGTCGCCGGGCGAGGGCAACGTCTTCGAGGCTGGGAGGTTCGAGGGCAAGGAGGCCGTGGGGCGGTGGTTCGGCAACTGGTTTCAGGCGTTCGACGCCGATTACCGCTTCGACATCGAGGAGACCGAGGATCTCGGGCACGCCATCTACCTGTTCGCCAGGCACCGCGGGCGCGGTCGGGCGAGCGGGGTGGAGGTGCATGGCGAGAACGCCTACCTCTACCGCGTGCGCAACGGCAAGGTCGTCCGGATCGGGTTCTTCGCCGGGCGGGAGCAGGCGATGACGGCCGCGGCCCTGCCGGAGTGGTCTGCAGGCGAAACCGACTAGATTGCCCGCCTCAATCCCCCGCGCGCAGGGGTGAATCGGCCGGATGAAGATCGGAGTCCCAAAGGAGACCGCCCAGGGGGAGCGCCGCGTGGCGCTCGTGCCGGACGTGGTCAAGGCGCTCATCGCCAAGAAGATCGAGGTGGCGATCGAGCCCGGCGCCGGTGAGGGCGCCTCTCACCCGGACGCGGAGTACACGGACGCCGGGGCGAAGGTGGGGGACGACGCCTGGGGCGCCGACATCGTGCTCAAGGTGACCCCGCCGAGCGACGAGGAGGTTGGGCGCCTGCGTCAGGACCAGGTCCTGATCGGCTTCCTCGAGCCACTCACCAACCCCGCCCTCGCCCGGGCGCTGGCGGAGAAGGGCGTGACCAGCTTCGCGATGGAGGCGATCCCTCGCATCACCCGCGCCCAGTCGATGGACGCCCTCTCCTCGCAGGCCAACCTCGGCGGCTACATGTCGGTGCTGATCGCGGCGCGCGAGTCAGGCAAGCTCTTCCCGATGATGACCACGGCGGCGGGAACGATCCCGCCCGCCAAGGTCCTTGTCCTCGGCGCGGGGGTGGCGGGGCTGCAGGCGATCGCCACCGCCAAGCGCCTCGGGAGCGTCGTCACCGGCTTCGACGTGCGCTCGGTCGTCAAGGAGCAGGTCCAGTCCCTTGGCGGCCGCTTCCTCGAGGTCGAGGCGGTCAAGGACGCCGAGGGCGAGGGCGGCTACGCCCGGCCGCTCACCGACGAGGAGAATGAGCGCCTGCGCGGCGAGCTCGCCGAGGCGGCCAAGCGACAGGACGTGATCATCACCACCGCCCAGATCCCGGGC
>DASXSZ010000012.1:0-2414 GCA_036505735.1 Solirubrobacterales bacterium | reverse complement strand
GTCGCCGATCGCGTAGTCGTAGCCGAGCACGCGGGCCGCGTCGCGGGTGGCCGCCCGCGGGGCCATCTTTCCGAAGGTGATGATCTGGGCGACGCACTCGCGGCCGTACTTGCCGGCGACGTAGCGGATCACCTGCTCCCGCCCCCGCACCGAGAAGTCGATGTCGATGTCCGGCATCGACTTGCGGCCGGGGTTGAGGAAGCGCTCGAAGAGCAGGTCGTTGGCCAGCGGATCGATGTCGGTGATCTCGAGTGCGTAGGCCACGATCGATCCGGCTGCCGAGCCGCGGCCGGGCCCCACGGCGATGCCGTTTTCCTTCGCGTACTTGACGAAATCCCAGACGATCAGGAAGTAGGACTCGAAGCCCATCTCCGAGATCACCCCGAGCTCGAACTCGAGGCGCTCGCGTGCCTCCGCCGGGATCGGGTCGCCGTAGCGCCGCCGCAGGCCCTCGGTGGCGAGCTCGCGCAGCATCTGCCCAGGCTCGACGCCCTCTGGAGTCGGGAAGCGCGGTAGGAGCAGCTGGCCGAGCTGCATCTCGAGGTCGCAGCGCTCGGCGATCTCGAGCGTGCTGGCGACCGCCTCCGGCATGTCCGAGAACGAATCCGCCATCTCCCCGGGGCTCTTCAAATAGAACTCGTTGGTGTCGAAGCGGAGCTTCGGCTGCTCGATCGTCGACTTGGTCTGCACGCAGAGCAGCGCCGCGTGGCTGTCGTAATCCTCGCGTCGCAGGTAGTGGACGTCCGCCGTCGCGACCAGCGGCCGGCCGAGCTCCTTCGCGACCCGCACGATCCCCTCGTTGGCCTTGTCCTGCTCGGCGACCCCGTTCCGCTGCACTTCGAAGTAGACCTGCTCTGGGCCGAAGGCCTGGATCAGGTCGTCGATGTGCGCACGGGCATCGGCCGGGCGATCCTCGACCAGGCGCCTGCAGAAGCGGGACTGCAGGCAGCCGGTGAGCGCGATCACGCCTTCGGAGTGCGCCGAGAGCAGCTCCATGTCCACGTTCGCCTTGCCGCGGGAGAAGCCCTCGAGGAAGCCGGCCGAGCTCAGCTTGACCAGGTTGCTGAAGCCGGTCTCGTTCGCGGCGAGCAGGGTGAGGTGGTTGCGCTCGTAACGGGTCGCCCGTGGAGTGGTGGTGCGATCGTCGACCAGGTAGGCCTCCACGCCGATGATCGGCTTGATCCCGGCCGTCTTGCACGCCTTGTAGTGCTCCACCGACCCGTTCATCACCCCGTGATCGGTGAGGCCGAGGGCCGGCATGTCGAGCTCCGCGGCCCGGGTGGCGAGCGCGTCGACCTTGCAAGCCCCATCGAGCAGCGAGTATTCGCTATGGACATGCAGATGGACCGCTGCGGCGCTCACCCATCGATCATGCCAACCGCACCGGAGCGAACTGAACGTGTCTGAAGCGCGACGCCCGTGTGACCGCGCTCTTTGCGGGGTACGGTTCGGCGGTGATCTGGATGCTGCGACACGGGGACGCGGAGCACACCGCCGGCAAGTCGGACGCCGATCGGGATCTGACCGAGAAGGGCGAGCGCCAGTCGACCGACGCGGGCAAGGCTCTCAAGGCGCTGGGGGTGGACCTCGACGTCTGCCTGACCAGCCCGAAGGTCCGCGCCCGCCGGACGGCCGAGCTCGCCTGCGAAGCGCTCGGCTGTCCGGTCGAGGATGATGACCGGCTCGCGGGCGGCGACTTCGATCCGCTCGAGGTGGCCGCCGGCCGCGGCGAGGTGATGCTGGTCGGCCACGAGCCGGACTTCTCATCGGCGGTCGCCCTGGTCACCGGCTCGCGCGTGAAGATGAGGAAGGGCGGCATCGCCGCGATCGACGACCACCTCCTGCACGCGCTCCTGCGGCCCAAGGACCTGAGGCGGATCGCCGGCTGAGCGATGGCGGCCGGCCTCCTCGTGCAGCTACGAGCTCTCTGCCTCGCCCTCCCGGAAGCCTTCGAGCAGGAGACCTGGGAGCACCCCACCTTCCGGGTAGGTGGTGGCAAGGGGAAGATCTTCTGCACGGCGGCGACCGACGGGTCTTCCGCGACGATGAAGGCGGACCCGGAGGAGCGTGAGGCGCTGCTCGAACAGGGTGATCCCTTCTTCCTGCCTCCCTACGTCGGCGGCAAGGGCTGGGTCGGCGTTCGCCTCGACCGACCGGACACCGACTGGGATGAGGTCGCTGAGCTGATCGCGACCAGCTACTGCCTGATCGCCCCGATGCGGCTGGCGAAACAGGTCACAGCCCCGCCCTCCGTGGGCGGCTAGGCCAGCCCCGCAGCCTCGTACTCGCGCAGGAAGCCCTCGAAGAGGCGGCGGTGGCCCTGCTCGTCGTGGAGGATGTCGATCACCATGTCGTTGGTGACCGGATCGACCTGGTCGGTCACCTCGACGATTCTGGTGTAGTGCTCGATCGCG
>DASXSZ010000011.1:0-16504 GCA_036505735.1 Solirubrobacterales bacterium | reverse complement strand
CGCTCATGAGTGGCTGGCGGAGGTCTATGAGCGCCTGGAGGAGCGCGAGGCGCTCTTCGAGACCATCTCCGGGCAGCGGATCAAGCCGCTCTACACGGAGGAGGACCGCGCCGGATCGGATCCCGAGCGCGACCTGGGCTTCCCCGGCTCCTACCCCTACACCCGCGGCCCATACCCCTCGATGTACCGCGGCCGGCTCTGGACGATGCGCCAGTTCGCCGGCTTCGGCACCGCCGAGGAGACCAACGAGCGCTTCCACTACCTGCTCTCACACGGCCAGACCGGCCTCTCGACCGCCTTCGACATGCCCACACTGATGGGCCTCGACTCCGACGCCGATCGCTCGCTCGGCGAGGTCGGGGTGGAGGGGGTGGCGATCGACACCCTCGACGACATGGAGACCCTGTTCGCGGGAATCGACCTGGGCGCCGTCACCACCTCGATGACGATCAACGCCCCGGCGGCGATCCTGCTCGCCTTCTACGTCGCCACCGCCGAGCGCCAGGGCGTCCCCCCCGAGCGCCTCGGCGGCACGATCCAGACCGACATCCTCAAGGAGTACATCGCCCAGAAGGAGTGGTGCTTCCCGATCGAGCCGGCGATGCGCCTGGTCGGGGACATGATCGAGTGGTGCACCTCCCAGATGCCGCGCTGGCATCCGATCTCGATCTCCGGCTACCACATCCGCGAGGCCGGCTCGACCGCCCAGCAGGAGCTCGCCTTCACCCTCAAGGACGGCTTCACCTACGTCGAGCAGGCAATCGAGCGCGGGCTCTCGGTCGACGACTTCGCGCCGCGCCTCAGCTTCTTCTTCAACGCCCACATCGACTTCTTCGAGGAGATCGCGAAGTACCGCGCCGCGCGCCGGATCTGGGCGCGCGAGATGCGCGAGACCTACGGAGCCAAGCGCGAGGAGTCGCTGCGGATGCGCTTCCACACCCAGACCGCCGGCGTCTCGCTGACGGCCCAGCAGCCGCAGGTGAACATCATCCGGACGGCGATCGAGGCGCTCGCCGGGGTCCTCGGCGGCACCCAGTCGCTGCACACCAACTCCTACGACGAGGCCCTCGCCCTGCCGACCGAGGAGGCCGCTCGGATCGCCCTCCGAACCCAGCAGGTGATCGCTCACGAGACCGGCGTCACCAACACCGTCGACCCGCTCGGCGGCTCCTACTTCGTCGAGACCCTGACCGACGAGATGGAGAGCGCGGCGTACGAGTACTTCGCCCGGATCGACGAGCTCGGCGGCATGGTCGGGGCGATCAAGCAGAACTTCCCCCAGCGGGAGATCGCGGACGCCTCCTTCCGCTACCAGCGGGAGGTCGACCAGCGCAAGCGGATCGTGGTCGGCGTCAACGACTACATGCTGGAGGACGACGAGGAGATCCCGATCCTCCGGATCGACCCCGAGCTCGAGCGCAAGCAGCGCAGCAGGATGGAGGCAACGAAGGCGCAGCGGGACTCCGCCGAGGTGGAGCGGACCCTGGCGGAGCTGCGGTCGGCCGCCGCCACCGACGCCAACCTGATGCCGCCGATCCTCGACTGCGCCCGGGCACGCGTCTCCGAGGGCGAGATGGTCGCCGCGCTTCAGCAGGTCTTCGGCTCATACACGGAGCTGCCGGTCTTCTAGCCCGCAGGCAAAGAAGGGGCCGGCTTGCGGGCTACGCGGCCCGCTGACGCGACTCGACGATCACGATCACCTCGCCGACGGGCCCCAGCTCGGACCCCGCCAGGAACATGCGGCCGATGCCTCTCCGCTCGGACTCGCTTCGGGCGAACGCACAGGCATCGTCGTGATCGAGACCGCTTGCCAGCACCTTCTCCCCGTGGGCCCGATCAAGAAACAGAACGTCGTACACCGCTTCGCCTCCTATTGGTGTTGCCCTATCCACTACCCATTCTCGTATCGGCATACCGCCTTGGAAACCGTAGAAACTCCGTGTTCATCTACGGTTATCTCGCCATCGAGCGACCAACTGACTGAATAGTGCCGACTGACACCGCCAGAAAAATCAGAATCGTCGTCGCCAAGCCTGGCCTCGACGGTCACGACCGTGGAGCCAAGATAATCGCTCGCGCTCTTCGGGACGCCGGTATGGAGGTGATCTACACGGGCCTGCACCAGACGCCCGAGCAGATCGCCGAGACCGCGATCCAGGAGGATGCCGACGCGGTCGGCCTCTCGATCCTCTCGGGGGCCCACATGACGCTCGTCCCGCGGGTCGTCGAGCTCCTGGGCGAGCAAGGCGCCCAGGACGTGGTGGTCACCGTCGGCGGCACGATCCCGGCCGACGACATCCCCGAGCTCAAGAAGCTTGGGGTCGCCGAGGTCTTCACGCCCGGCGCGCCGACCGACGAGATCGTCGAGTTCGTGCAGAAGGCGGTCGCCGGGCGCGAAGGAGCCTCGGCCTAGGGTCGGGGCTAGTACCGGTAGCCGCCGCCCGACGAGCTTTGCGTGGTCGTCGGAGCTCCGGATCCGCCGGAGCCGCCGCCGGCCCGCGCCGCGGTCCACACGAAGCTCGTCCCTCCGAAGCTGTCGGAGAAGCCGTCCCCGGTCGCCTGACCGGGGCTGTCCTCGACGAACGTGTACAGCGGCATGCCGCCGAGCGTCACCTGGCTCGTGCCATCGGGGCGCTTCATCGTCCCGAGCCTGGACTGGACGGCGGAGTCGCTCGAGGTCGGGCTTCCTCCTGAGGGCGCCGCGAGCGGAACCCACTCCGTCAGGCACTCGCCGGTGCACGCGACCTTCGAGCGGCTGTCCATGTCGTTGGTGTAGAGGACCGCGCCCGAAGAGTCCACCAGGACGTCTCCGACGCCCGTGATCGACTTCGTCGCGACGGTGTCGCCGGTCGCGCTGGGGGTGCCCGCCGCGGCGGTGGAGCCCGAGTCGGAGGAGTTGTCGCTGCCGCCGCATGCCGCCAGTCCGATGGCCAGCACGGGCAGGACTGCGATCGCGAGGATCGCGAGGGTTCTGTGGAGCATCGTTGCCCCCACCTTTCTTACGTTGTGTCCCCGCGGCCGCCTCGATCGGGCCGCCCCTCCCGCGAGAACTACGTGCGCGCGCTGATCCGGGATTGCCCGGCTCAGTATCCGTAGCCGCCGCCACCGCCCGAGCTGGTGCTGCCGCCGCCCGCAGCGGTGCCGCCCGTCGCGCTGGTGCCGCTGGTGGCCCCACCGCCGGTCGTGGCCGCCGGCGTGCTGGGGCTGGCGGAGCTGCTCGAGTCGTCGCTGCTGCCGCCGCAGGCGGCGATGCCGATGGCGAGGGCCAGAGCGCAGGCGCCGGTGAGAAGCAAGCGATGTATGCGCGTCACGGGGTCTCCTTTACCTTGGGGTGCCTGATGTCTTGGTCCACCTCGCAGGTAGTACGCGCTCGGCGGCGGCCGAGATTGCCCAGGGGCCGCAATCCGAGGCCCACAGCCAAACGTAGGAATTGGTGTGGATCCATCCGATGAGGCACTGCTCGCCGGCTTCGCGACCGGCGATCCGCGCACGGCCGCGGCCTTCGTGCGTCGCTTTCAGGGGCGGGTCTACGGACTCGCCCTGACCATCGTCCGCCAGCCGGCGATCGCGGAGGAGGTCGCCCAGGAGACCTTCACCAGGGTCTTTCGCCACGCGGGCAACTACGACGCCCGCAAGGGCAGGGTGTCGACGTGGCTGCTGTCCATCGCCCGGAATCTGGCGATCGACGTAACCCGGGTGCGGCGGCTCGACCCCGTCGATCCCGAGGTGATCGCAGCGGAGGTCTCGATCGAGTCCCAGACCCCCGGCGCCGATGAGGCCGGGCTGCAGCCGGACGAGCGCGACCAGTTGCGGTCCGCGATCGGCGAGCTGCCGGACGAGCAGCGCCGCGCGATCGTCCTCGCCGCCTACATGGGACGAACGGCGCGGGAGATCAGCGATCTCGACGAGGTCCCGCTGGGTACCGTCAAGACGCGGATCCGAACGGCGATGCTGAAGCTTCGCTCGGAGCTCGAGGTGACGGAGTAATGGACGCCCGCTGCGAGGAGACCCGCGAGCTGGCCGCCGAGCTCGCGCTCGGCATCGTCGAGGGCGAGGAACGTGGCCGAGCGCTCCAGCACCTGGCCAGGTGTCCCGATTGCCGGGCGGAGGTGGAGAAGTTCTCGGAGGTCGCCGACGAGCTGCTGCTGCTGGCCCCTCACCGGGAGGCCCCGGTGGGCTTCGAGTCGCGGGTCCTGAGCGAGCTGCTCCCCCAGCCGCCGCCCAAGCGGCGGCGCCGGCTGTGGCTCGTCCTCGCCCCCGCGGCAGCCGCGCTGGCGGCCGTGGCGATCACGCTCGGCGTCGTTTCCGACGACCTCCGGACCGCCTCCCACTACCGCCACACTCTCCAGGAAGCGAACGGGAAGGAGTTCGAGTCCTACTCGCTCTACGGTGGGGGCGGTTCGCAGGCGGGGACGGTCTTCAGCTACCAGGGGGCCCCTTCGTGGCTCCTGATCACCGTCGATCCGGCGCACCGCGCGGACCTGCGCGGCGCCGAGCTCGTCATGGACGATGGGCGGCAGGTGCCTCTGAACTGGTTCCACCTTGACCCCTCGGGCAGCTCGGGCGGCGGGATCCCGGTCGATCCGCACCACGTCTCCGTGCTGCGGCTCCTGCCCGGCTCCGGCGGCCAGCCGCTCGTCGCCCGCTTCGCGAGCTAGCCGGTTCGAAATTCCGGCCCGCGGGTATGTGTGCCTCCGCATTTGAGGTGGTGGCGCGTTCAGTGACCGGCCGGTCTAGCATGTCCTCGGGCCGATTGACTGGTCAGTCAACCAGTTCGGCCAGGCGCTAATATCCCGCGCCGCCCGTCCCAAGGAGGACCTGAACTTGAAGATCTGCGTGCTCGTCAAAGAGGTCCCGGACGCCGCCGTCGACAAGCGGATCGACCCGGAGACCAAGCGCCTGGACCGCTCGGGCGAGAAGAACCTCAATCCCTTCGACACCCACGCCCTCGAGGCCGCGATGCAGGTGAAGGAGGGCGGCGCCGACGTCGAGGAGATCGTCGCAGTGACGATGGGCCCCGAGAGCGCCGTGCGCGCCCTCCACAAGGCCGTCGCCTTGGGCGCCGACCGCTCGGTGCACCTCACCGACGACGCCCTGGCCGGCTCGGACGTCTGCGCGACCGGCTATGCCCTCGCCAAGGTGCTGGAGGCGGAGAGCCCGGACCTCGTCCTGCTCGGCCAGCAGTCCGATGACGGCGAGTGCTACACGATCGGCGCGGTCGTGGCCGACCACCTCCAGATGCCGTCGCTGACCCAGGTGATCAAGATGGACGTTGCCGACGGCAAGCTCACCTGCGAGCGACAGGCCGAGTACGGCTACGACACGGTCGAGGTCGAGATGCCCGCCGTGATCAGCGTCGGCGACGCGATCAACGAGCCACGCTACCCGAGCCTGAAGGCGATCATGGGAGCGAAGAAGAAGCCGCTCGACACCAAGGCGATCGGCGACGTCGGGATCGAGGGCGACCGGGTCGGCGAGAGCGGCTCGCGCACCGCCGTCCTCGAGCTCAAGCCGCCGCCCCAGAAGGAGGCCGGCGAGATCATCGAGGACGAGGACACGAACGAGACGGTCGAGAAGATCGTCGCCTGGCTCGAGGAAAGGAAGCTGATCTGATGCCCGGGATTCTGGTCTACGCCCTTCACGACGACGAGGGCAACTTCAACAAGAACTCTCAAGGCGCCCTCTCCGAGGCGGCCAAGCTCGCCGGCGAGCTTGGCGCCGAGGCCGCGGCCGTGGTGGTCGGCGATGTGGCAGACGACGCAGCCGCCGGGCTCGGCGCCTTCGGCGTCAGCAAGGTCTATCGCTGCAAGGAGGCCCCCGAGGGCCTGGCGCAGCCGATCGTCGACGTGATGGCGAAGGTGATGACCGACAACGACTTCTCCTACGCACTCTTCGGCGGCGGCCTGCTCGGTTTCGAGATCGGCGCGGGCCTCACCGCACGCCTGAACGCCGGCGTGACCATGGAGGTCACCCAGGTGAACGTCCAGGACGGCAAGCTGGTCGCAGAGCGCCCGATCCTGCAGGACTCCCAGATCGCCGACGTCGGCTACGTCGAGGAGCCCGGCATCATCATCGGGCGCCTCAATGCCTTCGACGCCAACGAGAGCGGCGGCACCGCCGAGGTCGAGGACGTCCAGGTCGAGCTGTCGGACTGGTCGACCAAGGCGAAGATGGTGAAGCGCGGCGAGCAGCGGGGCGCCGACGTCAACATCGAGGACGCCGAGATCCTGGTCGGCGGCGGCCGCGGGCTCGGCAAGAAGGAGAACTTCGAGCTCGCCGAGCAGCTGGCCGAGTCGATGGGCGGCGCCGTGGCGGCGACCCGCGCCGTGGTCGACGCCGGCTGGTACCCGTACGCCGCCCAGATCGGCCAGACGGGCAAGACCGTGGCGCCGAACCTCTACCTGGCGCTCGGGATCTCCGGCGCGATCCAGCACAAGGTCGGCATGCAGAACTCGGAGAACATCCTGGCCATCAACAAGGACCAGAACGCCCCGATCTTCGAATTCTCGGACCTCGGCGTGGTTGGCGACCTGCACAAGATCGTCCCCAAGCTGACCGAGGCGATCAAGGCGAAGAAGGGCAGTTGAGATCTAGTGGCCGTAGAGCCCGCTGAGTTCCCGCCGCCCGTCAAGCCGGCGGAGGAGTTCATCGCCCCGATCACCGATCCCGAGGAGGAGCGGATCGAGGTCGGGGTGGCGATCGTCGGGGGAGGCCCCGCCGGCCTCGCCTGCGCGATCAAGGTCATGCAGCTCCTGGAGGGGGAGCCCGAGCTGACCGAGAAGCTCGGCGAGGTCCCGGTCGCGGTGATCGAGAAGGGGAAGACGACGGGGGCGCACCTGCTCTCGGGGGCGAACCTGAAGCCCTCGGCGATGCGGGAGCTGTTCCCGGACCTCGATCCGTCCGACTGGCCGGTCTACCAGGAGGTCACCAAGGACGCCGTCTACTTCCTGACGTCCAAGGTTGCCGTTCCGCTCAAGCCGATGCCGCCCAACTTCCGCAACCACGGCAATTACGTCACCTCGATCGCAAAGCTGGGGCGCTTTCTCGGCGAGAAGGCCGAGGAGGCGGGCGTCTACATCCTCAGCGAGACCACCGCGGACAAGCTGCTGGTCGAGGATCGGATCGTGCGTGGCGTGCGCTCCGGGGACAAGGGCCGCGGCAAGGAGGGGGAGGAGCTCTCCAACTTCGAGCCGGGGTCGGACGTGGTGGCCAAGGCGACCGTCCTCGCGGAGGGCACCCTCGGTCATCTCACCGGCGCAGCGCTCGACTACTTCGACCTCCATGGGCCCGATCCGCAGCGCTGGGAGCTGGGCGTCAAGGAGGTCTGGGAGGTGGAGAAGCCGCTGGACCGGGTGATCCACACCCTCGGCTGGCCACTGCGATGGCGACCCAGGTGGAAGGAGGCGGGCGGCAGCTTCATCTACCCGATGGGCGAGGACAAGGTCTGCATCGGCATGGTGGTGGGGCTCGACACGAGCGATGCGACCTTCTCGACCCACGACGCCCTGCAGGAGCTGAAGACGCATCCGTTCGTGAGGAAGATCCTGGAAGGCGGCAAGCGGGTCGGCTGGGGCGCCAAGACGATCCCCTCCGGCGGCTACTGGTCGATGCCGAAGCGGCTCTCGAGCCCCGGGATGGTGATCTGCGGCGACGCGGCCGGGATGGTGAACGTGCCGACGCTGAAGGGGATCCACTACGCGATGCACTCCGGCATGTACGCAGCGGAGGCGATCGTCGACGCGCTCAAGGCCGACTCGGTGAACTTCGAGGGCTACGAGCGCCGGGTGAAGGACTCGCTGATCGAGACGGACCTATACCAGTCCCGCAACATGCGCCAGCCGCTCTCCAAGGGCCTGATCTTCGGCGGGGTCATGGGGAGTCTGATGGTGGCCACCAAGGGGGCCTTTCCCGGCGGGCACTGGAAGAACGAGGACGACGCGGAGGTCCCGGTCTCGCCCGATGGCGCGGCGAGCAGGTACCCGAAGCCCGACAACAAGTACATCTTCGACAAGCTCAACTCGGTTTTCCTCTCGGGGAACGCCACCCGTGATGACGCGCCCAATCACATCCGGATCCAGGAGCGGGTGCCGCGTGAGATCGCCCAGACCTGGGTCTCGATGTGCCCGGCGCAGGTCTACGAGATCCCCGAGGAGCAGCTGGAGAGCGGCGCCGAAACCGTCGACGTTCACGTCACCCCCTCCAACTGCGTGCAGTGCGGTGCGATCACCGCGAAGGGCGGGCGACTCACCCTGCCCGAGGGCGGCGACGGACCCCTGTACCAGGACGTTTAGGGCGACCCGGCTTCGCCACCAGTCGCGGCCCGCTGCGGCCGCCCATCACAAGTCGCTTACGGGCTTCGCCCTTCGCTCCTGAGTGGAGCGGCCTAGGGGCCGCTGGCGGCGACGAAGGCCGCGACGTCCCGCGCGTCCTTCCCCGTGACCAGGTTCCGAGGCATGTTCCCCGTTCGGCCGCCGGCGCCATGGCTGTGGCGCCCGCCGCCGGTCCTGATCGCGTGCAGCACGCCGGCCTCGTTGACGGCGATGTCCCCGAGGTTGGGCCCGATCTGACCCAATGTTCCGGCGGCGGCGAGGGTGTGGCAGGAGCCGCAGTGCTGGACGAAGAGGTCGCGGCCCTGCAGCTCGGCCGGCGTCAGCGGCTGCTCCTTCGCCGGGGGCTCCGGAGCGCCGTTCGGTGAGGTCCGCTGCTCGACGGTGGCCGAGTTGCTGCCGCCGCCGCAGCCGATTGCAACGAGCACGCTGATCGCCCCCGCGGCGAGGCAGAGGGCGGCGGCGCGAGGTGGGCTCTCCGACATCGCACTCACGGCTACCCGGTGGGCGGCGAGCTATTCCCGCAAAACGGCATGGCGAGTGCGATCGAGGCCGCTCCGCTGATTTATCCTCGCCCGATGGCCGACCGTCCCGCGCAGACGCTCGAGCGCGAGTTCCTCGAGTTCGCTCCGGACGCGGTCATCGGGGTCAACGAGTCCGGCGAGATCAGGCTGGTCAACTCGCGCACCCAGGCGGTGTTCGGATACGCGCGCGACGAGCTGATCGGCCAGTCCGTCGAGATGCTCGTCCCGCAGACCATCCGGGTCGCCCACATCGCCCATCGCGACCGCTACTTCGAGGCCCCGCGCACCCGGCCCATGGGCGCCGGTCTCGACCTGTACGCGCGACGCAAGGATGGCACCGAGTTCCCGTGCGAGATCTCGCTCTCGACCGTGGCAACGGACAGCGGGATGATGGCCCTCGCCGCGATCCGCGACATCACCGAGCGCAGGCGAGACCGGGACGAGCTGCGCCGGGCCGTGAGGAGGCTGCAGGCGGCCGCGGACGTGGCGATCGCCGTGGGCGGCGAGACGCAGCTCGACCGCGTGCTCGAGGCGATCGTCGAGCGGGGCCGCGCCCTGGTCGAGGCCAGGGCGCTGATCATCATGCTGCGGGAGGGGGAGGATCTCGTCGTGAGCGCAACCGCGGCGATCGCCGGGGGGCTTGACCCGCAGGTCTCGGAGCTGAGGGTCCCCGCCCGCGAGGCCTCCGAGCAGATCCTGCTCGGCCGGTTCACCGGGGCTGACCTGGGCGGCAAGGAGAGCGGCCGGGCGCTGCTCGCGCCGCTCCTCTTCCGGGGCGAGCCGCTCGGCGTGGTCGTCGCGCTCGACCGCGTGGGGGAGCCCGGCCGCTTCGACGACGAGCATCAGCGCCTGCTCGAGGCATTCGCCGCCAGCGCCGCCACCGGGGTGGCGACCGCGCGCTCGATGGCGGAGGAGCGGCTGCAGAACACGATCGACGCCGCCGAGCAGGAGCGCAGCCGCTGGGCCCGGGAGCTTCATGACGAGACGCTGCAGGCGCTGGCGGTGCTCCGGATGCGGCTCTCGTCGGCGTTGAGGGAGGAGACGCCCGACCAGCTGAAGGACACCGGTCACGCCGCCGTGCAGCAGATCGATGAGGAGATCGTGAAGCTTCGCCGGCTGATCACCGAGCTGCGCCCGGCGTCGCTCGACACCATCGGGCTGGAGGCGGCGCTCCAGGCGCTCGCGGAGCAGCACCAGGAGGACGCGGACCTGGAGGTCACCTGCGATCTGGCGCTGCCGCCGGAGGAGGACGCCCGCCCGACGCCCGTCCTCGAGACCGCCGTCTACCGGCTGGTGCAGGAGGCCCTCAACAACGTCTCAAAGCACTCGCTGGCCCGGCGTGCCGACCTCATGGTCCGCTCGTCGCGGGGATCGATTGAGATCGTCGTCTCGGACGACGGTGTGGGCTTCGAGCCCTCCCTGGTCCGCGAGGGCTTCGGACTGGTCGGGATGCGCGAGCGGGCCGCGCTTTTGGGGGGCACGCTGGCGGTTGAGTCGACCAGGGGATCGGGAACCGAGGTGCGGGCGGAGATCCCGCTGACGACGAGAGGCGAGGAACCCTAGACGTCGATGAGCCCGCGCTCGATCGCGTAGCGAACGAGCTCCGAGCGGGTGGTCATCGCGAGCTTCTGCTGGATGTGGGCACGGTGCGACTCGACGGTTCGCACGCTCAGGTAGAGCTGCTCGGCGATCTCGTTGTTGGTGTGGCCGAGGGCGATCAGGCGCAGCACCTCGAGCTCGCGCTCCGAGAGGTCATCGGGCCTCGCGGCGTCCGGCTCGGCCGCCAGGCGGGCACCGAGCTCGGGCTGCAGGTAAGTCCGGCCCTCCGCCGCCATCCGGACCGCCTTGACCAGCTCCTCGCTGGCGGCCTCCTTGAGGATGTAGCCGAGGACACCCGCCTGCAGCGCCTCGCGCGCGAAAGCGGTCTCGTCCTGCATCGTGAGCACCACGATCTCCGTGTCCGGGGACTGCTCCCGGATAGAGGGGATCGCCGCCAGCCCAGACCCGCCGGGCATGTTGATGTCGAGGATCAGGACCTTCGGCCTGTGGCCGCTGACGTAGCGGGCGGCGGAGTCGGCGTCGCCGGCCTCGGCGACGACCCCGATGTCGGGCTCGCGCTCCAGCATCAGCCGTAGCGCGCTGCGGACCACCGAGTGGTCGTCCGCGAGGACGACCGAGATCTGCCCGGCTCCCCCTTCGTCTGCCACGGACGTACATTAGCCCCGCTCGGTGACTCCGGCGCTGCTTGGATTTGCGCAACTCGGCGCCAGCTCTCCGGTTTAAGGGGTGTGTGGACGGGGGCGACACCGGACACAGCAGTAGGCGGGCGACACGGCAGGCGGGTCACCGGGGCGCTGCTGCTGGCCTGCCTCCTCTGCGCATCGATCGCCCTGGCGCCGGGCGGGAGCGAGGCCAAGAAGGGTCCCCCGGCGAAGCAGAAGCGCCCGAACATCGTGCTGATCATGGACGACGACCAGTCGGTGAATCTGCAGCAGTTCCTCACCAAGACGAACGCGGACATCGCCGCCCACGGCGTCACCTTCGACAACTCGTTCGTCAACTACTCCCTCTGCTGCCCCTCGCGCTCGACGCTGCTCACCGGCCAGTACGCGCACAACCACGGCGTCCGCGGCAATCAGCTCCCCTCCGGCGGTTACAGCAAGCTGGCGCCGACCCTGGGCAACACCCTGCCCATCTGGCTGCAGCGCGCGGGCTACTACACGGGCCACATCGGCAAGTTCCTGAACGGCTACGGCACGACCTCGCCCGACACCGAGGTCCCACCTGGCTGGAACGAGTGGTACGGGTCACTCGACAACCCGGACTCCTTCACGGGCGGCACCTACACGGCCTACGGCTACACGCTCAACGAGAACGGGCAGATCGTCCACTACGGCTCGACACCGGATGTGGCCGACCCGGCCACCTACCAGACCGACGTCTACTCGCAGAAGGCGGCCGACTTCATCCGCCGGCGGGCGCCGAGCCGCAAGCCCTTCTACCTCTCCGTCGCGCCCCGCGACCCGCACGCCGAGGCCGGCTCCTGCAACTGCGCCGGAGACAACCCGCGAGCCGCGCCCCGGTACGAGGGGACGCTGGCCGGCCTCACCGCACCGAGGAACCCGGACTTCAACGAGGCCGACGTCTCCGACAAGCCCTCCAACATCAAGAACCTGTCGCTCCTCAACGCGACGCAGACCGCGGGCGTCGACGCCCGCTACCGGGCCCGCGCGGAGGCGGTGCTCGGCGTCGACGACCTCGTGCAGAACGTGGTCGGCACGCTGCAGGCGACGGGTGAGCTGAAGAACACCGTGCTGATGTTCACCTCGGACAACGGGTTCTTCCACGGTGAGCACCGGGTGCCGCAGGGCAAGGTCCGCCTCTATGAGCCGTCGATCCGAGTGCCGCTCCTGATCCGCGGGCCCGGGGTGCCGAAGGGGGTTCATCGCCGACAGCCCGTCGGCAACGTCGATCTGGCCCCGACGATCCTCGACTTCGCCGACGCCAAGGCCGGCCGCAAGGAGGACGGCGTCTCCCTGCTGCCGATCATGCGCAGCAACCGCGACTGGCTCGGCCGCGGCATGGATCTCGAGACCTACTTCACCCCCGACACCACAGAGGACCCAGAGGATCCGCCGCTCAACTACCGGGGCGTGCGCACCGACCGCTACCTCTACGCCGAGTACGGCACGGGCGAGCAGGAGCTCTACGACCTCCGCACCGATCCCTTCGAGCTGCAGAACGCGGCGGGCAATCCCGCCTACGCCGCAGTGAAGAGCTCGCTCCAGCAGCTGCTCGGAGGTCTGGCGGGGTGCGCCGGGAGGAGCTGCCGGGCCCGGCCCGCCATGAAGATCAAGCTCCGGGATTGCTCGTCCGCCGTGGTCGCCGGCAAGGGGAAGCCGCAGGAGGCGACCTTCTATCTGCGCGGGAAGAGGATCGGGCGGGACGGGATACCGCCGATCCGGACCCGCCTGCCGGGCGCGTCCGGGGGCGCGAAGCTCGAGGCGGTGGTCACCTCGCTCGACGGGCGCACCGTCACCGTGACCCGCAAGCTGCGGGGCTGCTGATTCAGCTTCCGCCGCGCCAGCGGCGCAGCCTCGGCAGCCAGGCTGGAACGGCGCGGCGGTAAGCGTCGTACTCCGAGCCGAACTGTCTCGAGAGCGTCGGCTCCTCGTAGAGGATCACGAAGCTCACGACGATGGCAGAGAAGAGGGCCGCGTAGGCGAGCAGTCCGGGCTGGCCCAGGAGCAGGGCCTGTCCCACGATCGTGGCGCCCACCGCCAGGTACATCGGGTTGCGGACGTGCCGGTAGACGCCGCCGACCACCAGGTGCCGGGTGGGCGCGACCGGCGCGGGAGTGCCGAGGCCGTCGATCACGAAGCGCGCGAAGGCGTGGAGCAGGAAGCCGACGCCGGCGACGATCAGCACGGCGCCGGCGGCGCGGACCATGAGGGGCATGTCCTCCATCCGCCAATCCGTGATCAGCCACGGGATGAGCCCGGCGACGACCCCGGGCGCCAGCACGAGAAAGGCGGCGCTCCCCGCCGCGGCGATCGCCTTAGAGGGCCCGCGCCGGCTCTCGGGCAAAGCGGGTGATCAGCTCGGCGAGCCGCTCGGGCTGGTCCTCCGGGACGAAGGTGTAGGAGTCTTCGATCCTCTCCAGGCTCGCGCCGGGGATGGTGTCCGCGAGTCGCTCGGCGTAGGAGAGCTTGAAGAAGCGGTCCTCGACGGCCCAGGCGAGCATCGTGGGACGGTCGAAGCTCCGCAGCTTCTCGGCCGCCTCGAACGTATGGCGGGGTGAGATCCCGCGCAGCAGCTTGACCGTGTCGCGCCGGATTCCGCGGTTCGTCAGGAATGGATCGACCCACTGGCGCGTCGGCGCAGCGGCGAAGTCACGCTTGATCAGCCAGCCGAAGGCGATTGGGAGGCGGCGCATCGGGGCGAACCGCATGCCCTGGAGCAGCGCGTTGAGCATTCCCGGCACCCGGGCGGCCCACTGCAGCGGGCGGAAGGCGAGCGGCAGGAAGTTCTCGAAGGCGTCGCAGTTGGTCAACACCAGCCGGCCGATGCGGTCCGGGTGGTTGGCGGCCGTGATCTGGGCGATCGCTCCGCCGGTGTCGTTGGCGACCAGGGTGACTCCCTCGAGGTCGAGCGACTCGAGGAAGGAGTCGACGATCTGCGCCAGGCCAGGGGGAGAGAGATCCGCGTCCGAGCTCATCGGGGTCAGGTGCGACCCGAGCGGGAGGTCAGGGACGATGCAGCGGAAGCCGCCCGTCAGCGGCGTCACCTTCCGCCACAGCCGCCCGTCGACGAGCAACCCGTGCATGAAGACGACCGGGGGACCCTCGCCCGACTCGCGGTAGCGGATCGTCCCCTGGGGGATGGTCGTCTCGTTCATGCCTGCCTCCTCAGGCTGCGCAGCTGGGTGCGGATGAAGCGGGGCCAGGATCGCGGGCTGCGGGCGATGGCCTTGACCAGCGGGGTGGCGTCGAGGTAGGCGAAGCGCTCGACCGCCTTCCCGTCGCGGAGCTTGATCCGGTCGCAGCTGTGCAGGGTGAAGGGCCGTTCGCCGATGGTCCCCTCCAGCCGCAGCTCGATGTAGATCACGGCGCCGGCCGCCGCCCAGTTCTCGACCGTCCCGTGAAGGTCCGGGACCAGCTCGAAGAGCGGCCGGGCGAACTCCTCCCGGAATGCCCGCTTGCCGACGACCGGCCGGACCGAGGGCTGGATCATCCGAACCTCCGGGTCGAACCATGGGTCGAAGTGGTCGCAGAAGGTGTCGGCGTCCACCGGGTTCGCCCAGCCCTCGGTGAACATCGCGACCCACGCCTCGGCGTGCTCCCGCTGGGTGTCGCTGGTGCCGTTCTGGGTGGCGGCCTCCATCAGGCCGTCCCGAGCTGGTGCTGCATGGCAAGCGAGTCCAGGTAGGTCTGCTTGCTCGCGACCAGACCGTCGCGGACCTCGATGACGTCGACGCAGGGGACCTCCACGCGGGCGCCGCTCCGGCCGAGTGAGTCGCCCTCGACCTCGATCGTCTGGGCCATCGTGCCGGTCATGGTCGATTCGAGGACCCAGTGGGCCTCGCCGACATGCAGGGCGCGCTCGGCGAAGTTGATGTCGGGGAGCAGCGCGAGGTAGGAGGCGAACGCCTCGCGGACGGCCTCCTTGCCCTCGGCGGGGGGAGAGCCGACCGCATGAGCCTGGAAGACGCAGTCGTCGGTGTGCAGGTCCATGATCGCGTCCAGGTCCTGGCTGTTCCAGGCCTCGCCGTAGCGTTGCGCGAGCTCCTGGATCTGGCTCGGGGCCGTCGTCTGGGTGGTCATTCGCGCGCGCCTCCTCGGGATCGTTTTGGCATACAGCCTGTATGTATATCTCACCTACAGCCTGTATGTCAAACCGACGCACCTTTGGCGCGGCATTCGGCTCCCGGTTGTGTTCGGGGGCCTGGCTAGACTTGGACGAGATGAAGACCGATATCCATCCCGAGTACGTCCTCTCGCACGTTCACTGCTCGTGCGGGAACGACTTCTACACGCGCTCCACGAAGCCCGAGCTGCACGTGGAGATCTGCTCGCAGTGCCATCCCTTCTACACGGGCAAGCAGAAGCTGGTTGACACCGGCGGTCGGGTCGAGCGGTTCCGGCGCCGGGCAGCAAAGCGCAAGCGGGGAGAGTAGGCACCCTCGATGGAGGTGGGAGGGGCGAACCGCGCCTCTGGCGACGGCGCGCTCCGCGCCATCCATCCGAACGGTGGCCCCGCTCGCCGCGGCCCGGTGGCGCAGTCGGAGCGCATGCCCGACGGGCGCCCGGTAGCGGTCGGGGACGCCCCGGTCGGGGGCCAGGCCGTCCTGGAGGGCGTGATGATGCGCGGCGTCTCGGTCTGGGCCGTCGCCTGTCGCAACCCCGAGGGGCGGATCGAGGTCACCTCCGAGCCGATCGTCTCCTGGGCGAAGCGCAGCCGCCTACTGCGGCTCCCGGTGATCCGCGGAGTCGTCGCGCTGGCCGAGTCGCTGCGGATCGGCTTCAAGGCCCTCGCCATCTCGGCGAATGCTCAGCTCGCCGACGGCGACGAGGAGGAGGAGATCGGCGGGTTCACCTGGGGCCTGACGATCGCTCTCTCGCTCGTGCTGGCGATCGGGCTCTTCTTCGTCGTCCCGGTCGGGCTGACCAGCCTGATCAAGGACAGGCTGGGCTCGCCCTTCCTCTTCTGGCTGGTCGAGGGAGTGCTGCGCACGACGATCTTCATCGGCTACATCGCCGCGATCAGCCGGCTCAGCGACCTGCGGCGGGTGTTCGAGTACCACGGCGCCGAGCACAAGACGATCTCCTGTTACGAGGCCGAAGACGAGCTGGTGCCCTCGCGGGCCAAGCTCTACTCGCGCCTGCACCCCCGTTGCGGGACCAGCTTCCTGCTGATCGTGATGGTGCTGGCGATCTTCGTCTTCGCGCCGATCGGGCTGCCCGCCTGGTACTGGCTGGTGCTGTCGCGGATCCTTGGCATCCCGCTGATCGCCGGCCTCTCCTACGAGGTGATCAAGTGGGCCGGCCGCAACCGCCGCAAACGCTGGGTGCGGGGAGTGATGTGGCCGGGCCTGATGCTGCAGAACCTGACCACGCGCGAGCCCGACGAGGCGCAGCTCGCGGTGGCGATCGC
>DASXSZ010000010.1:0-21863 GCA_036505735.1 Solirubrobacterales bacterium | reverse complement strand
GCACCGAGCACATCCTGCTCGGCCTGGTCCGTGAGAACGAGGGCGTCGCCGCGCGCATCCTGCTCGACTTCGACGCCGACTCCGAGAAGATCCGCAACGAGGTCATCCGGATGCTGTCCGGCCCCGGCGGCCGCCGCCCGGGCGCCGGCGCGGGCGGCGGCGAGGGCAAGAAGTCATCGAAGCTGCTCGACCAGTTCGGCCGCAACCTGACCAAGCTCGCCGCCGAGGGCAAGCTCGATCCGGTGATCGGCCGCGAGGTCGAGATCGAGCGGATCATGCAGATCCTCTCCCGCCGCACCAAGAACAACCCGGTGCTGCTCGGTGAGCCGGGCGTCGGCAAGACCGCGGTGGTCGAGGGACTCGCCGCGCGGATCACCAACGGCGAGGTCCCCGAGCTGCTTAAGAACAAGCAGATCTACACGCTCGACCTGGCCGCCTTGGTCGCCGGCTCCAAGTACCGCGGCGAGTTCGAGGAGCGCCTCAAGAAGGTGATGAAGGAGATCACCCAGCGCGGCGACATCATCCTCTTCATCGACGAGCTCCACAACCTGGTCGGCGCCGGCGCCGCCGAGGGCGCGATCGACGCGGCCTCGATCCTGAAGCCGGCACTCGCCCGCGGCGAGCTGCAGACGATCGGCGCCACCACGCTCGACGAGTACCGCAAGTACCTCGAGAGGGACTCGGCGCTCGAGCGTCGCTTCCAGCAGATCAAGGTCGAACAGCCCTCCACCGAGGAGACGGTGAAGATCCTCGAGGGCCTGCGCGAGCGCTACGAGCAGCACCACCGGGTGAAGATCACCGACGATGCGCTCGCGGCCGCCGCCGAGCTCGCCGACCGCTACATCTCCGACCGCTTCCTGCCCGACAAGGCCATCGACCTGGTCGACGAGGCCGCCTCCCGGATGCGCATCAAGTCGATGACGCAACCGCCGGTCTACCGCGATCTCGAGGAGGAGATCGAGACGACGCGGCGCGAGAAGGAGGCCGCAATCGACGCCCAGGAGTTCGAGAAGGCCGCCAACCTGCGCGACCAGGAGCGCCGCCTCACCAACAAGAAGAAGGAGCTCGAGCACGAGTGGACCTCGGGTGAGGGCGGTGAGCGCCCGGAGGTCGGCGAGGAGGAGATCGCCGACATCGTCGCGATGTGGACCGGCATCCCCGTCTTCAAGCTGACCGAGGCCGAGTCGAAGAAGCTCGTCCGCATGGAGGACGAGCTGCACAAGCGCGTCATCGGCCAGGACATGGCGATCACGGCCGTCTCCAAGGCGATCCGCCGCTCGCGCGCCGGGATCAAGGACCCGAAGCGACCGGCCGGCAGCTTCATCTTCCTTGGCCCGTCCGGGGTCGGCAAGACCGAGCTCGCCCGCACGCTCGCGGAGTTCCTCTTCGGCGACGAGGAAGCGATGGTGCGCATCGACATGTCCGAGTACATGGAGAAGCACGCCGTCTCGCGGCTTGTCGGCTCGCCGCCCGGCTACATCGGCTACGACGAGGGCGGCCAGCTCACCGAGGCCGTGCGGCGCAAGCCCTACTCGGTGCTGCTGCTCGACGAGATCGAGAAGGCCCATCCCGACGTCTTCAACATCCTCCTGCAGATCCTCGAGGACGGCAGGCTGACCGACGCCCAGGGGCGCACGGTCGACTTCCGCAACGCGATCGTGATCATGACCTCGAACATCGGGGCGCAGGACATCGCCCGCAACACCCCGCTCGGCTTCGCCATTTCCGACGAGGGCGGCATCACCTACGACGACATGAAGTCCCGGATCATGGGCGACCTCAAGAAGGTCTTCAGGCCCGAGTTCCTGAACCGGATCGACGAGGTGATCGTCTTCCACAAGCTGACCAAGGACGAGATCATGGAGATCGTCGACCTGATGGTCGAGCGCGTCCGCGCCCAGGTCGCCGAGCACGAGCTCCAGCTCGACCTCTCCAAGGACGCCAAGGAGCTGCTCGTCGACAAGGGCTGGGACCCGGCGATGGGCGCCCGCCCGCTCCGCCGGGCGATCCAGCGCTACGTCGAGGACCCGCTCGCCGACGAGGTGCTGAAGGCCGGCCAGATGGCCCCGGGCTCCACGGTCCAGGTCGACCGCGATCCCAAGGGCGACGAGGAAGACCAGCCGCTGAAGCTGAAGATCGTCAAGCCGCGCAAGCGGCCGGCCAAGAAGGAGCCGGAGAAGGTCGGCGTCGGCGCCAAGAAGGACGAGGGCGACGACGGCGAGCCGGAGCCCCCGGCTGACTCCAAGCCGAGCGACAACTAACGCTCCTTACTGCAACCGGGTCGCACCTGCGACCCTTTCTAAGTAGTCCGTCATTTGCAGGGATTTTTTGATCCGCCCCGCCGGGTTCGGCGTAGAGACCTCCCGTAACCGAGGGCCGGATCGGCGGCGGCTCGCGGTTGACGCTCGATAGGTCAACCGCCGCAAGGAGGACGAAATGAGGAAGCTCGCACTCTTCGCCGCGCTGGCTGCGCTGGCGATCGCGGTGCCGCTGAGCTTTGGCTCCTCGCATCGCGAGGCGCCCCTGACCTCGATCGATCCGACGGGAGACGACACGGACACCTACGCCTTCACCGCGCAGGATGCTCCGGGCTCGCTGACGATCGTCGGGAACTGGGTGCCCTTCGAGGATCCGGCCGGTGGCCCGAACTTCTACAAGTTCGACGACAACGCCCACTATTACCTGAACATCGACAACACCGGCGACGGTGTCGCCGACGTCCGGTACCTGTTCGACTTCGACACGGAGACCAGGAACCCGAACTCGTTCCTGTACACGAACGGGCAGCCAGTCGACTCGGTCGACAGCCCGAACCGGAACGTCGTTCAGACCTACTCGGTGACGCGGGAAGCCGATGGCCTCTCCCAGGTCATCGCGCGGAATGTTCCGACTCCCCCGAGCAACGTCGGGCCGAAGACCATTCCCGACTACCAGCAGGCGCAGGCGGGTGCAATCAAGGACCTGCCCGGCGGCGGCAAGGTGTTCGCCGGTCAGCGCGAGGATCCGTTCTTCGCGGCGCTGGGCCGGATCTTCGACACGGTCAACCTGACCGGGGCCGGCCTGGGGAACCAGGGCGGCGGGGTCGACGATCTGGCCGGCTATGCAGTCCAGTCGATCGTGCTCCAGATTCCGGAGTCCGACGTGACCCGCGACGGTAAGTCCGTCGCCGACGAGGGGGCCGCGAATGCGGTCGTCGGGGTCTGGGCGTCCACCGAGCGACAGGCGATCTCGGTGAACGGCACCGGCCAAGGCCGGTACACCCAGATCTCGCGCCTCGGCAACCCGCTGGTCAACGAGGTGATCATCCCGCTGGGTCAGAAGGACAGGTTCAACCGGACTCAGCCCAAGGACGACGCGACCAACTACGGCAACTACGTGCTGGAGCCGGAGCTGGCCGCCGTGCTCAACACCCTCTTCCCCGGGCAGGTAAACGCCCCGGAGAAGAACCGGACGGACATCGTCCAGGCGGTGCTGCAGGGCGTTCCCGGTCTCAACGCCTTCCCAGGCGACGCCGGAAAGAACGCGACCGACACGCTCAAGATCAACCTGGGGACTCCCCCGACCGCGTCACCGAGCCGCCTCGGCGTGCTCGCCGGTGACAACGCCGGCTACCCGAATGGGCGGCGTCTCACCGACGACGTGGTGGACATCGACCTCCAGGTGGTCGCCGGAGCGCTGAAGGGGAACATGGTCCCGCTCGGGGACGGCGTCAACCAGAACGATGTCCAGTTCCTGAGCCAGTTCCCGTATGTCGCGCCGCCGAAGCCAGGCGCGAACCCAGATGCCGCCTATGGCTCGCAGCTCAAGGCCATAGCGAACGCGGACGGGACCGACACCCTCCCGTCGTACTCCGCCACGGGCGGCAGTGGTGGCGGTGGCGGCGGCGGGCCCAGCGCGATCGTCTGGGTCCTGGTCGGGGCGGGCGTGCTCGTCCTGGCTGGAGTCGGGTACCGCGTTGCCCGCGGCAAGGGCAAGGGAGTTGCCACGGCCTGAGCCGAACGCTCCGAGAGGGGGCCGCCTCGCCGCGGCCCCCTCCGGGGCGGGACGCGACTCGTGGCCCGGAACCGACGATGGCAATCCGCCGAGACAGCCTGACGATGAAACTGGCCGCGGCGCTGCTGGTGTTCGCCGCGGTGTTCGTCGGGGTGCGGGCCATCGACGGTTCCTCCGCGAGCTTGCCAGAACAGCGCGCGGAGGTGGCGGTGCGCGAGGGGGAGCTGCCGAGCGCCACGACGACCGAGCGGATCGAGGGCCTGCAGGCCCAGGTGCGTGAGGCGCCATCCGATTCCGACGGGTACGCGCAGCTCGGGCTCGCCTACCTGCAGCAGGTGCGCGAGAGCGGCGACCCCACCTTCTATCCGAGAGCCGAGGGCGCCTTCGGGCAGGCCCTCCGCCTCGATCCCAGAGACTTCACGGCCACCAGCGGCCTCGGCTCCCTCGCTCTGGCGCGTCACGACTTCCGCCGGGCGCTGGCACTGGGCGAGCGGGCCGCCGGGATCGGCCCGGGCGTGGCCCGCAACTACGGGGTCATCGCGGACGCGCAGATCGAGCTCGGCCGCTACGCCGCGGCGGAGCGCACCTTGCAGCATTACGTGGACGCCAAGCCGGAGCTTTCCTCCTACGCCCGCGTCTCCTACTTCCGCGAGCTGCACGGAGACCTGCCCGGCGCGCTCGCGGCCATGCGCCTGGCGGTGTCAGCCGGAGCGGGCACGGCCGAGAACGTCGGCTACGTCCAGGCCCTGGTCGGAAAGCTCCACTTCGATGGCGGCGACTACGCCGCCGCCGAGGCGGCCTACCGGGCCGCGCTGCGCACCGATCCCGGCTTCCCCGCCGCGGTCGCGGGGCTCGCCCGGGTGGAGGCGGCGCGAGGCGACTACGCCGCGGCGATCCGGCGTCTCCGCGAACTGGTCCAGCGTCTGCCGCTCCCGGAGTACGTGATCGCTCTCGGCGATACCGAACAGGCTGCCGGCATGGCGGCGGCGGCCCGTCGCGACTACCGGCTGGTCGGGGTCGAGACCCGCTTGCTCCAGGCGAACGGGGTCAACACCGACGCCGAGCTCGCGCTCTTCCAAGCCGACCATGGTGACCCGGCGGAGGCAGTGGACCTCGCGGCCCGAGCCTGGGCAGCGGCACCGAGCGTCCGCTCGGCCGACGCCTACTCGTGGGCCCTGAGTAGCGTGGCCCGAGACCGCGAGGCGCTCAGCATGTCCCGCCGGGCGATGGGGCTCGGCTCGCGCGATCCCTCCTTCCTCTACCACGCCGGGGTCGTCGCCCTCCGCGCCGGCTGTCCCGAGCGTGCGAAGGCCCTCCTGGCCCGGCTCGTCGATCAGAGCCCGCGCTTCAATCCCCTCTACGGCCCGCGCGCAGAGCGGGCGCTGGACGGCCTGCGATGAGGGGCGGCCGCCGGATTCGATGGGCCCTCACCGCGCTCGGCGGGGCGGCGACGATTGCACTGGCGCTCCTTCCCGGCGCCGCCTCGGCGCATCCCCTGGGCAACTTCACCATCAACCACCTGAGCCAGGTGCGCATCTCGCAGGGGTCGGTGGAGGTCCAATACATCCTCGACCAGGCCGAGATCCCGACCTTCCAGGAGATCCAGAGATTCGACCGGGATGGGGACGGAGCGATCTCAGGGCCCGAGCGGGGGGCCCTGTTGGAGCGGAAGCTCGCCGAGATCTCCCCCGACCTGCAACTGACCGCCGATGGCCGCGCGGTTACCCTGGGCGCCCCCCGAGCGCCAAGCCTCGCCTTCCCACCTGGCCAGGGCGGCCTCTCGTTGACCCGGGTCGAGGCGAGCTTCGTGGCCGCGATTCCGCCGGGTGCGCACAGGGTCGAGCTCCGCGACGAGACCTACGGAGACCGAGTCGGCTGGAAGGCGATCGAGGTCCTGCCGGGAGAGGGGACCGACGTCCGCTCGAGCGTTCCCGCCAGCGACCCGACCGGAGGCCTGCGGGCCTACCCGGTCGATCTGCTGCAGAGCCCGCCGGATCAGCGGGACGCCAGCTTCGCGGTGAGCGAGGGATCCGGCCGCGTCAGCGCTCCCGACGGCGAGGACGTCGGACCGGTGACGACCGATCGCGCCCAGGACGGTTTCGCCGGAGCACTGACGAGCGGGAACGACCACGGCGCCCTGATCCTGTTGCTGCTCGGCTCGGCCTTCATCTGGGGGGCACTGCACGCCCTCTCGCCGGGACACGGTAAGACGATGGTCGCCGGATATCTGGCTGGCAGTCGCGGGAGGCCCAAGGACGCGGCCCTCCTCGGGCTGGCCGTGACGATCACCCATACCTTCGCGGTCTTCGCCCTGGGGTTGATCACCCTGGCCGCGTCAGCCTACGTGCTGCCCGAGGACCTCTATCCCTGGCTCGGCATCGCCTCCGGTGCGATGGTGATCGCGATCGGGCTGTGGGCGATCTGGACGCGGCTGCGGCGTTGGCGGGCGATGAGGGCCCAGCATGACCACGGTCATCACCACATGCATCGTCATGTCGGGCACGCCCACACCCACGAGCCGTCCGAAGCGCCGATCACGACCCGCTCGCTGATTGCGCTCGGTATCTCCGGCGGGATCGTCCCCTGTCCCTCGGCGCTGGTGGTCCTGGTCGCCGCAATCTCCCAGCATCGACTCGGCCTCGGGCTGGCGCTGATCCTGGCGTTCAGCGTCGGGCTGGCGGCAACGCTGACCGGGGTCGGGCTCGCGGTGCTTCACGGGGGGCGCCTGCTGGAGCGACTGCGGCCCGAGCGGCGCCTCTTCGGCGGCCGCGTCGCCGGCGTACTCCCAGCGCTCTCGGCGACCCTGATCGTGGTCGCCGGGACCCTGATCACCCTGCGAGCGATTCCGCAGCTCGGCTGACATGACCGCGACCTACCAACAAGTAGCCGACCTCCCCTCGGAACTGATCCGGGTTCCGGCCCGCGGCGCAGTCGCGGGTAAGAGATCCCGTCCAGCCTTGACCTTTCAGTCGACAGGCCCCACCCTCAAGTTCCAGAGCGCAGACTCTGTGTTGCGGGCCCTTCGGGCGCGCGGCCTGCGGATCTCGACGGCCCGCCGGATGATCGTCAACTACCTCTTCGAGGCGGGCGCTCCGGTCTCCGCCCAGCAGATCGCCGCCGGGCTGGACCGGACCCCGCTCGATCTCGCCTCCGTCTACCGGAACCTCGAGACGCTTGAGGAGATCGGGGTGGTCCGCCACTTCCACGCCGGACACGGAGCGGGACGCTACGTCTTGGTCGGCGGCGGCGAGCGCGAGTACCTGGCCTGCGACCGATGCGGCGCGATCGCGGAGATCGACAGGTCCGACCTCGACCCGCTCAGAGAGGACGTCCAGGAGCGCTTCGGCTACGAGGTCGGTTTCACCCACTTCCCGATGGTGGGCCTTTGCCCGCGCTGCGCGAAGGATGAGGGGGGTTCGAGCTCGTGAGCTTCGACTTCCTCCTCCAGCCGGTCGAGCAGATCGATGCCTGGCTCGAGGGCATGTTCGCAAGCGCGCCTCTTGTGGTCGCGCTGCTGATCGCGCTGGGTCTGGGCCTGCGCCACGCGTCCGATCCGGACCACCTCGTCGCGGTCACGTCTCTGGTCGCGGTCGACGGCGGTGACGTCCGCGGCGCGGCGCGGCTCGGCGCCTGGTGGGGGGCGGGACACGCCGCTGCACTGCTGGTGATCGGGACCCCGCTGATCCTCTTGCGGTCCTCCCTTCCCGGATGGATCGAGAACGGTGCCGAGACCGCTGTGGGCATCGTCATCCTGCTCCTCGCCTTCAGGATCGTCGTCAAATGGGCGCGCGGCGACTTTCGTGCGGGAAGACACCCGCACCAGCGCGCCGGCGGCTCCACATCGCACCGCCACATCCGTCACGGAGATCAGCCGGACCATCGTCATCGAGGAGTCCGGACTCCGCGGCAGGCGCTCGGCATCGGCGTGCTCCATGGCCTGGCGGGAACGGGTGCGGTTGCTCTGCTGCTGATCGCGGCCCTACCCGGAAGGGTCGAGGCCACGGCCGCCCTCGCCGTGTTCGCTCCGATGGCAGCGGTGTCGATGACGATCTGCACCACCGCGTTCGCCTGGCTCCTCACCCGTCGTTTGATCGACCCGCTCTACCGGACAGTGCTGATCCCGGCCTTCGGGGTCTTCGGTCTGATGTTCGGCGCCTGGTACGTGGGCATCGGCTAGCCGCCGCAGAGCAGGTCGCCGGCAGAACCCGGCTCGGTACCGTTGAAGCGTGCGTGAGCCCGGCAAGAAGGCGATCGGCAGCTGGAGCGGGGGGCGATATGTGCGCTTCGGCGAGGCGATCGATGAGGCGCGACTGCAGGGGCTCCTGCGCCCGGGTCGCGGCATCGACACAGTGCTCACCGCCGACGCCTACGGTCAGGGCGAGGCCGACTCGCTGCTCGGATGGGCTCTGGGCGGCATCCCTCGGGACGGCTACAGCCTGATCGGGGCGGTCGGCCACGACTTCTACGAGGGGGAGCGGGACGGGCCCAAAGGGTTCCCGCGGTTCACCGATGCCCGCCTGCGGGGGCCCGAGCAGTATGGGTCCTACCTGCGGATGGCGGCCGAGCGCAGCCTAGACCGCCTGGGGCAGGACGAGTTCGACGTCCTACTTCTCCACAACCCCGACCGGACGGGCTACGAGAGCGAGGCCGTCTGGGACGGCATGGCCGCGCTGCGCGATGCCGGCCTCACCGATGCGATCGGCGTTGCGCCCGGTCCCGCCAACGGCTTCACGCTCGACCTGATCGCCTGCTTCGAGCGCTTCGGCGAGCTGATCGACTGGGCGATGATCATCCTCAACCCGTTGGAGCCCTGGCCGGGGGAGCTCTGCCTTCCGGCCGCGGCGCAGCACGGGGTCCGCGTGATCACCCGGGTCGTCGACTACGGCGGCCTGTTCTGGGACGACGTCACACCCGAGACCGAGCTGCCGTCCGGCGACCACCGCCGCTTCCGGCCGGATGGCTGGATCGCCGAGGGCCGGGCGAAGCTGGATCGCCTGCGGCCGATCGCCGGTCGCGCGAACCTGACCCCCATGCAGCTCGCCTGCCAATGGAATCTGGCCCACGAGCCCGTTCGCTGCGTGGTCCCGACGCTGATCCAGGAGGCGGGGGAAGGGGCGAGGCCGATCGAGTCCAAGCGCGCGGAGCTTGCGGCGCTTCCGTCAGAGCACAGACTCAGCCCGAGCGACGTCGATGAGATCCGCGCGATCGGCGACAACGCGGGATGCATGGCGCTGAAGGGCGCCACCCTGGACCATTCCGGCGAGGAGCGCCCGGACCGGTGGCAAGTCACCCCGGAGCTGGCGGAGGCGGGGAGCCACTGGGAGATCGATCCGGAGCGCGATTTGCGGAATCTTGCGCCCGAGCCCGCCCGCTAACCTCGTCGGAGACGCCAGGCGCTTCAAAGGATCGATCGCGAACATGACCGCAGTGCTGACAGCGATCAGGAAAGTTCTACTCGGCACCGGCTCGACGGCTTTCACGCTGGTCGGGGCGCTCCTGATCGGCTTCGGCGTTCCGCTCTTCTGGATCTTCGTCGCCTCCCAGTTCTATGGGAAGACGGGAGCCGTGAACGGGCCGGTCGCAGTCTTCATCGGGACCGGCATCCTGGTCTCCTACTACGGCCTCCTGCTGATCGCCTCGTGGATCAGGGCGCGCCTGCTCGCGCGCGAACAGGTGGGCCGGAGAGGTGCGCGCGACCCCTGGAACCGGAGCATGCGCGACACGCCATACAAGCCGGGCCACCACCGGAGCGATCCGGTCGAGAGGCTCTTCGTCGCGACGGCGATCGTCTCGATGATCGCCTTCCTGATCTGGTTCGCGTTCTTCGCTGGGGCGCCGTTCCCGAATAGCCCTGGCTAGCACGACCCCCTCAGGCTGGGAGCTCGTCACGCAGACGATCGAGCTGCCCGGCGGCGAGCTCCGGCTGCTCCAGCCCACCGAGGGCGCCGAGATCCCCGATGACGGCCCCGTCGAATGGGCCCCGCTCGCGCCATATTGGTCGATTCTCTGGCGCAGCGGAGTTGCGCTGGCGCGCGAGCTGGAGGGCGTCCCCCTGGATGGACTCCGCGCGGTCGAACTCGGCTGCGGGCTTGCGGTGCCGAGCCTCGCCGCCGCCCGGGCGGGTGCCGAGGTGCTGGCCACGGACGGCGACTCGGAGGCGCTCGAGCTGGTCGCGCGCAACGCAGGCGAGAACGACCTTCGCGTCGAGACCGCTCTGGTCGATTGGGGCGCGCCCGACGAGCTCATCGGACGGGCGCCATTCGACCTGGTGCTCGCCGCCGACGTCCTCTACGAGCGCCCCAGCGTCGCTCGGCTGCTCTCGCTCCTGCCTCGGCTCGCGCCGGAGGCGTGGATCGCCGATCCCGGTCGGCCGGCGGGGGAGGCGTTCGTCGAGGAGGCGAGCCGCCGCTGGTCGATCGAGATGCGGGTGCGGGACGTCATCACGCTCTACCGCCTGCGGTTCGCGTGACCGGCGCGAAGGCCGCGCACGGCGCCGCTGGCGCCCCCGGAGGGGCCGTGTAGGCGGGCGGGTCTACCCGCCAGCCGGGGGAGTAGGCTCGGATCGTGCCCGGCTGACGTTGACCGCTTGCCTACGCGCTTTACCCGCGACCACCTCCTCGCTGGGGTACCGGTGGCGGTGCGGCTCCGGCACTCAGATACCAGGATGTATTAGAATGCACATCTGTATCCGAGATGCGGAGAGCCCCTGACAGCTCGCGACGGCACCCGCTCCTTCTCGCCAGGAGCATCGCCTCCGAGGCATCCGGATTGGTGCTTGCGATCGTTGTTGCCCTCGGCATTCCAATCGCCTGGATCTGGATCGCCTCGCGGATCGCCGGTACGAGACAGGATGTGACCCCCTCGCTGGCGATTCTGATCACCCTCGGCATCCTGATCAGCTACTGGCTGGCGCTGGTGGTGGGGTCGCGGCTGCGAGGCCGGTGGGTCTCGGACGAGGAGCGGCAGGCCAGGGTGCGGCGGATGTCATGGAACCGCAGCTTCCGGGACGAGGCCCGACGCCCGGGCGAAGAGCAGAGCGACCCGGTTGAGCGCCTCTTCGTGATCGTGGCAGTCCTCGGCCTGATCGCCTTCGAGGTCTGGTTCTTCTTCTTCGCCGGATCGTCGCTGCCGAACCAGCCGGCCTTCTGAGGATGGCCGCACCCGCCCAGGCCACGGTTCCGCGGCGCCGGACTCGGACCAGGCTTACGCGCAAGGAGAAGCAGGCGGAGACTCGGAAGCGACTTCTCGACGCGGCGGAGCGCGTCTTCCTGCGGAGGGGGCTGCAGGGCTCAAGCGTCGAGGAGATCGCCGCGGAGGCCGGGTTCACCCGCGGAGCCTTCTATTCCAACTTCGGGAGCAAGGGCGAACTGTTCGTGGAGCTCCTGCACACGCGGATCTACAACCGCTACGCCGAGCTGGCTGAAGAGGCGCTGGAACAGCCCGGACCGCCTCGGGAACGCCTGCGCTGGGGAATCGAGCGGGTCCGCGACGTCCAGAAGGGCGAGGGGGGAACCTGGCTGTTCCGGCTCTGGCTCGAGTGCCTGACCCAGGCGGCGCGGGACGAGGATTTCCGCAAGCTTGCGGCGACCTTCTGGAGCGGCAATCGCGGCGTCCTTGCGGAGCAGGCGAAGACCATCTTCAAGGAGGTCGGCCGCAAGCCGCCGCTACCGCCGGAGCAGATCGCGACCGCGATGATCGCCCTGGACGTGGGGCTCGCGGTCCAGCATCTGGTCGATCCGGAGGCGGCTCCGCTCGACCTCTACGTACCTCTATTCGACCTGCTCTTCGGGCAGCTGATCGAAACCGACACGAAGTAGGGACAGCCGGGACACAGGCCGCGGGGAGGCGTCGGGGCTCATCCCTAGCCTGAGTGGATGGCCGCGAGATCAGCCTCGTATCGATGCTCTGAGTGCGGTCATTCCGCTCTCACCTGGACCGGGCAATGCTCGGGCTGTGGCGCCTGGAACACGCTCGAGGAGGTGAGCGCCCCCGCCTCGCGGGCCGTCCGCGGCGGCGCCCGGCGCGCCGCGGGGCCGAGGCCGGTCCCGCTCAGGGAGGTGAAGGCAGAGCGTTACCAGCGGCTCGGAACCGGGATCGCCGAGCTCGACCGGGTGCTCGGCGGTGGCCTGGTCCCCGGCTCTCTCGTGCTGCTCGGCGGTGCGCCCGGGATCGGCAAGAGCACCCTTGCCGGGATGGCGCTCGCCAACATCGCCGCCGCCGGAGATGACGTGCTTTACGTCTCCGGCGAGGAGTCCGCGGCGCAGGTCCGCCGCCGGGCGGAGCGCCTGGGAGAGGCGGCACTGTCGGTGCCCATGCTCGCGGAGCCGTCGCTCGAGTCGGTGCTCACGGCTCTCGAGGCCGAGCGCCCCGCCGCCTGCGTGATCGACTCCGTCCAGACGCTGGCGATCCCGGACGCGGCGCCCGGGAGCGTCGGGGCGATCCGGGAGGCGACCTCCGCGCTGCTCGAGGCGGCCAAGCGGCTCGACGTGACCCTGATCCTGATCGGCCACGTCACCAAGGAGGGATCGCTCGCCGGCCCGCGCGCGCTCGAGCACCTGGTCGACTGCGTCCTTCACTTCGAGGGAGAGCGGGAGCGGACCTTCCGGACGCTGCGGGCGCTCAAGAACCGCTTCGGCGCCACCAGCGAGGTCGGTGTCTTCGAGATGCGCCAGGGCGGCCTGGTCGAGGTCGTCGACCCGTCGGCGCGCTTCGTCGGGGAGGCGCGACCCGCCCCCGGTTCAGTGGTGCTCTGCGCGATGGAGGGAACCCGGCCGTTGCTGGTCGAGCTCCAGGCGCTGGTCGCGCCGACCGAGATCGTGCCTCCCCGCCGGACGGCCACCGGAGTGGACCGCAACCGCCTTGCCCTGGTCCTGGCCGTCCTGATGCGCCACGCGGGCATCTCCCTTTCCTCAGCCGATGTCTTTGTGAACGTCGCGGGCGGCATCCGCGTCGATGAGCCCGGCGCGGATCTGGCCATCGCGCTTGCCGTCGCGTCGGCCCAGTCCGGCCGCGCACTCGAGACCGGCGGGAAGCCGCTCGCCTGCTTCGGAGAGATCGGGCTGACCGGCGAGGTCCGCTACGTCGCCCACGGCGACCGCCGCGTCGCGGAGGCCCGCAAGTTCGGCCTCGACAGGGTCCTGGGCCCTTCACCAGCCGACGAGCCGATCCGCGGCCTGTCGCCCGTCGACAGCATCCAGGCTGCGCTTTCAGGCGGTGGCGCGCGCGGTCAGCTTCGCCGGGCGGCGTAAACGCCGCTCGCCGGGTGGCGCCGACTGAGGAGAGGCGTGTTGCCGAGCCGTTGTCGGGCGGGTGGCGCGGAATTGGATCCGCGGTGAGATGCCTCGATCCGCGGTCCAATTCCGCGACAGGACCCGCCCGCCAGAAGGGCTTGACAACCGCTAACCCGACCTATCAACACGGATTTCGCCGCAAATCAAGCGGGTTTGCTTTCTGCTTTCATCAACCCTGATGGCGTCTTCGCTTCCCGGCGACGATCTACAGGAGTTGGAGGCGCGACAGGACCCGCGACTTCTAAGGGCACTGGACATCGTTGCCCCGGGGACCGCTCTCCGCGAGGGAATCGACAACATCGTCCACTCGCGCACCGGCGGGCTGATCGTCATCGGAGACCCAGAGGAGGTCTCCTTTCTCTTTTCGGGGGGCATCAACCTCGACATCGACTACACCCCGGCGCTGCTCTATCAGGTGGCGAAGATGGACGGGGCGATCGTCCTCAACGAGCAGGCGACCAAGATCGTCTGCGCCAACGTCCAGCTGATGCCCGACCCGACGATCCTCTCGTCGGAGACCGGGACGCGGCACCGGACCGCGGAGCGCGTCTCCAAGCAGACCGACGCCCTGGTTGTGGCGATCTCCGAGCGCCGCGACGTCGTCTCGCTCTACCTCGGCGGGATGAAGTACATCCTCCAGGACATCCCCGCCGTGCTGGCGAAGGCGAACCAGGGCCTGGCGACGCTGGACAAGTACCGCGCCCGGCTGGACGCGGTCTCGACGCGCCTCACCCGGCTCGAGTTCGAGGGGGGCGTCGCCCTCTACGAGGTGCTCTCGGTCCTGCAGCGCGCCGAGCTGGTGACGCGGATGGCGGTCGAGGTCGAGCGCTACATCGTCGAGCTCGGCACCGAGGGCCGCCTGATCGAGATGCAGCTCGAGGAGACCATGGTCGGCGTCGCCGCCGACAAGGCCGCCCTGATCCGCGACTACTCGGTCGAGGACACCGAGGAGAACCTGGCCACCACCCTCGCGCAGATCGCCCGGATGCCCCATCAGGACCTGCTCGACTTCGGTCGCCTCGCCGAGCTGCTCGGCTACGACCGCAAGGTCTCGACCCTCGACTTCCCGGTGTCCCCGCGCGGCCATCGCGTGCTCGGCCGGATCCCGCGCCTGCCCAAGCTGGTGGTGCAGCGGATCATCCAGGAGTTCGGCGGCCTGGACGAGGTCTTGGCCGCGAGCGACGACGACCTCGAGGCCGTGGAGGGCGTCGGCGCCGGGCGCGCCAAGGACATCCGCGAGGGAATGCGCAGGCTTCAGGAGGTCGATCCGGTCGACCGGTACGTACAGAATTGACGGCCGTCAGGCCGTCCCGACGAAAGGAGAGACCAATTCCAGAGATAACAGCAGAGGAGGTACTGGACGAGGCGTCGGTTGCCGACCTCGAGATCGAGGCGCCCGTCATGAACTTTGAGGTCGGCGACAACGTCGTCTACCCGCATCACGGAGCGGGAGTGGTCCTGAAGAAGGAGACGAAGGACCTGATGGGAGAGAAGCGGGATTACCTGACCATCAACATCCTCCACAACAACATGACGGTGATGGTCCCCTGCGAGAACGCCAGCCGCGCCGGCCTTCGGCGCGTGATCGATGAGGAGCAGGTCAAGAAGGTGATCGGCGTCCTCACCGATGAGGTCTCAGAGATGCCGAAGAACTGGAACCGCCGCTTCAAGCACAACCGCGAGAAGATCAAGACGGGCGACGTCTACGAGCTCGCTGAGGTGGTTCGCAACCTCGCCATTCGTGAATGGGAGAAGGGACTCTCCACCGGGGAGAAGCAGATGTACACCCGCGCCAAGAAGATCCTCGCGTCGGAGTTCATGTACGCGCTCGACAAGGACGAGGTCGGCGCGGAGGCCTACCTGGACGAGCTGCTGGAGGAGCGCTTCGGCGCCGCAAAGGCGACCGCCTAGCGAGGCGGCCCCCTCCGCATCGGCCGTGATCGCGGCCGCCGGCTCCGGGCAGAGGCTCGGAGCCGGCGGCCCGAAGGCCTTCGTCGAGCTCGCCGGGCGACCGATGCTCGAGTGGTCGCTGGAGGCCTTCCGCGCCGCGGCCACAATCGATGAGATCGTGGTCGCCGCCCCTCCGGGTAAGGACGACGCGGTCGCGGAGCGCGGCGTGGTCGCGGTGGCGGGCGGCGAGCACCGCTCGGAGTCGGTGTCCAATGCGCTGGCGCTGTGCGCCGGCGAGATCGTCGTCGTCCACGACGCCGCCCGGCCGCTAGTCACCGCGGGACTGATCGACGCGGTCGTCGAGGAGCTCGCCGCCGAGGAGGGGGCAGCGGGCGTGATCGCCGCAACCCCGGTCACCGACACGATCAAGCAGGCGGCCGAGGGGGGCCAGGTCGAGCGCACCCTCGATCGCTCGGGCCTCTGGGCGGTCCAGACCCCTCAGGCCTTCCGTGCGCGTGCGCTGCGCGAGGCGCTGGCCGATCCGGATTCGCTGCCCGATGCCACGGACGACGCGATGCTGATCGAGCGCAAGGGCGGACGCATCCTGATCCATTCGGCCTCGGCGGACAACATCAAGGTGACGACCCCGTTCGATCTGAGGGTGGCCGAGGTGCTGCTGCGGGAACGGGGCTAGGCGGCGACATGGACCGCGACGCCAAGCGGGCGGCGGGGCGGGCCACGGTCGTCGTCGCCGCGCTTGGAGTCGTCTTCGGCGACATCGGCACGAGCCCGATCTACACGGTTCAGACGGCGTTCAATCCCGGCGATCCACACCCAATCGAGGCCTCGGCGCAGAGCGTCTACGGACTCGTCTCGCTGATCTTCTGGGCTGTGACGATCGTCGTCACGGTCAAGTACGTGGCCCTGGTGATGAACGCCGACAACGACGGCGAGGGCGGGATCATGGCGCTCATCTCCCAGATCCGCCAGATCGGCGGACGCGTCGGGGGCCGGACGAAGTTTCTGCTCGCCGGCCTCGGCGTCTTTGGTGCCGCCCTCTTCTTCGGCGACAGCATGATCACGCCGGCGATCTCGGTGCTTTCCGCGGTGGAGGGAACGGAGACGATCGCTTCCTCGATGGACACGTTCATCGTCCCGATCACCGTGACGATCATCGTCCTGCTCTTCCTCGCGCAGAGGCTCGGGAGCGGAGCCGTGGGCCGGCTCTTCGGCCCGGTCATGCTCGTCTGGTTCGCGACCATCGCGACGCTCGGCATCCGTGGGATCTCGATGCATCCCGAGGTCCTCAAGGCGATCTCGCCGAGTTACGCGTTCGACTTCCTCGTTCACGGCGAGCCGACCGGCTTCTTCTCCCTGACCGCGGTCGTCCTGGCTTTCACCGGCGTCGAGGCGCTCTACGCGGACATGGGTCACTTCGGGCGGCCCGCGATCACACGTGCCTGGCTCCTCCTCGTCTTTCCCGCATGCATCCTGAGCTACCTCGGCCAGGGGGCCCTGATCCTCGACGATCCGAAGGCGATCAGCGCGCCGTTCTTTCGGCTGATGCCGCACGGCGGCCTCGTCCCGCTCGTCATCCTCGCCACCGCGGCCACGGTAATCGCCTCGCAGGCCGTGATCTCCGGCGCCTTCTCGATCGCGCATCAGGCGGCCCAGCTCGGCTATCTGCCGCGCCTGCGGGTGATCCACACCTCAACGCGCGAGTACGGGCAGGTCTATGTGCCGGTGATCAACTGGCTTCTGCTCGTCGCGGTCCTGGCGCTGGTGTTGACCTTTCAGACCTCGGTCAAGCTGGCCTTCGCCTACGGAATGGCGGTGACCGGCACGATCACGATCACGACGATCCTCTTCTTCATCATCGTGCGTTATCGCTGGCAACGGCCGGTCTGGCTGACGCTGCTCGGAGCATCGTTGTTCCTGATCGTCGATCTGGCCTTCTTCGGCGCGAACCTCACCAAGCTCTTCCACGGCGCCTGGCTGCCCCTCACGATCGGCGTCCTTCTGTTCGTGGTGATGGCTACCTGGTACCGCGGCCGGGAGCTGGTCACCGGCGAGCGGTTCCGGGTCGAGGGGCCGCTCCAGGATTTCGTCGAGGAGCTCCGCACGCACGATCCCCCGGTTGCCAGGGTGCCTGGCACCGGCGTGTTCATGAACCGCGGCAAGGAGACGGCGCCGCTGTCGATGCGCGACTGCGTCGACCACCTTCATTCGCTCCCCGAAAGCGCGGTCATCCTGTCGCTGGAGACCATGCCGGTTCCGCGGATCAGGGCGCCCGACCGTCTCGAGATCGACGACCTCGGTTACGCCGACGATCGCATCACCTTCGTCCGCGCCAAGCACGGCTACGCCGAGGAGTACAACGTACCGGCGCTGGTCAGGCAGATTGCGAAGGCCGGTGTCGAGTGTCCGGTCGACGCGCGTCACGCCTCCTTCTACCTCTCGAAGGTCGAGCTGAAGGCGAGCGACCGGCCTGGGATGAGCGGCTGGCGCAAGCAGCTCTTCCTACTCACCGGGCTGATCGCCGCCGAGCCCGCTGACTACTTCCGGCTCCCGCGGGAGCGGACCGTGACGCTCGGCTCCCAGATCGAGTTCTGAGGGCGGGACCGAGCTAGCGCCTCAGCAGGACGTAGACGAGCGCCAGGGCGAAGGTGAGCTGGCCGACGCCGAGAGCGGTTCCCAGGTTCTTGGCGCCAAACAACTCGGCGAGCCCGACCCCGGCGGCGAAAGCCGCCAGCACGATGACGAGCTTGGCGAGCAAGGGCTGGACTCTAGAGACCTGATGTGGGCTAGACGCGGACCTGGCGGCGGCTGCGGCGGACGGGCAGGCCGGCAGCCTCCCGGGCGACGTCGCAGAGGATCACATCGCCCTCCGGCTTGGCGCCAGCGGCCAGCATGCGCCCGGAGGCACCGGCTTGGTTAGCTTGAGGGCCGATGCTGACCGACTACCACCTGCACCTGCGCCCCGACGAGGTCGGGAAGGCGACCGAGGCCTTCACGCAGGAGAACGCCGACCGCTACCTGGCGGCGGCCGAGGAGCAGGGGATCGCGGAGCTCGGCGTCTCCGAGCACGTCTACCGCTTCACCGATTCGCTCGAGATCTGGAGGCACCCGTACTGGCGGGACCAGGCGGTAGACGACCTCGGGGCCTACTGCGAGTTCGTTCGCAGCACGACGCTGCGGCTTGGCGTCGAGGCCGATTACATCAGGGGCGCGGAGGACCGGATCGAGACCCTGCTGGAGGCGCATGACTTCGACTACGTGGTCGGGTCGGTCCACTACCTCGGCGAGAAGGGCGCGGTAGACGATCAGCGCTACGACGTCTGGGAGTCGTTCTCCGACGCGGACTCGCTCTGGCGCACCTACTTCGAGTGGCAGGGCGAGCTGGTCCGCTCGGGCCTCTTCGACATCGTCTCCCACCCCGACCTGATCAAGATCTGGGGCGACGATCGCCCCGCCCCGGAGCGCGATCCGCGCTTCCACTACGAGCCGTTCGTCGAGGCCCTGGCCGAGTCCGAGACCGCGGTCGAAGTGTCCACGGCCGGACTCCGCAAGCCGGTCGGTGAGATCTATCCGGCGCAAGCTCTGGCCGAGATGTGCCGGGAGGCCGGGGCGGAGTTCGCGCTCTCCTCGGACGCCCATGCACCCGAGCAGGTCGGCTACGGGTACGACCAGGCGATGGAGTTCCTCGACGGGCTGGCGGTCGAGCGGATCTGCGTCTTCGAGGGAAGGACGCGCCGCACGGAGCCCATCGGCCGCACCGGGGTTGACGCGGCCGAGCTCGGCGATCGGGGCGGGACCGGAGCCTGATGGCCCCCCGGGTCGGGATCGGATACGACAGCCACCGGCTGGTCGAGGGCGAGCGGCTCGTGATCGGCGGGGTCGAGATCGAGCACGATCGTGGCCTCGTCGGGCACTCCGACGCCGATGTGCTCACCCACGCGGTGATCGACGCCCTGCTCGGGGCCTGCGGCCTCGGCGACCTCGGCGAGCTCTTCCCGGACGATGAGGAGGAGTGGCGCGACGCGGACTCGACCGACCTCCTACGCGTCGTGCTTGGCCGGATGACCGGGGCGGTGATGAATGTGGACGTGACGGTGATCTGCGAGCAGCCGAAGCTCGCCCCCTACAAGGCGGAGATCTCCGCTCACCTGGCCGAGGTCCTCTCCGCGCCGGTGAGCGTCAAGGCGTCGACCAACGAGGGAATGGGGGCGATCGGGCGGGGAGAGGGGATCGCCTGCGTCGCGGTCGCCCTGGTCGATAGCGGGGACTAGCTTTAGGTCGACGGCTTCGCCATCTTCATCAGACGGGTCGCACTGTCGCGCGCCCTCGCATCTGCTCCTCGGCTCTGCCTCGGAGCACCCTCGCATCTAAGCTTGTCCCGGATGGCGCAGGACCGGGTGAGAGAGGGACTCGCTGGCTTCGCCTCCCGGCTGCCCGCGGCGCTGGGTGACGCGGCCTTCGAGCTCCGGGTGTTCACCGAGGTCGGGCTGGTGCGGCCGATCCGGCCGGACAAGCTCGCCAGGGTGACCGAGCGCTACGTCCGCTGGGGAGCCTCCCCCGCGCTCGGATCCGCGGCCAACGCGATCACGCATCCGGAGCGTACGGCGATCATCGACCAGGCGGGGACGCTCACCTGGGGTGAGACGCATCGCCGCTCCAACGCCCTCGCCCGCGCTCTGCGCGATGAGGGAGTCGGACTCGGCGACGGGGTGGCGATCATGTGCCGCAACCACCGCTACTTCATCGAGGCGACCATGGCCTGCGCCAAGCTCGGCGCGGTCGCCCTCTACCTCAATACCGCCTTCGCGGGCCCGCAGCTCGCCGACGTGATGGAGCGCGAGCACCCCGCCGCGCTGATCTACGACCAGGAGTTCACCGATCTCCTCTCGGGCGCGAGCGGCCAGCAGCGGCGCTACGTCGCCTGGGAGGAGCGGGAGGGGACCGACGAGGTGACTCTGGAGCGGCTGATCTCCGGCGCCCACGGCGAGGACCTGGAGGCCCCGCCCGAGCACGGGCGCTACATCATCCTCACCTCGGGGACGACCGGGACGCCGAAGGGTGCCCAGCGGAGCCAGCCCGAGGGCCTGATCGCCCTCGCGGCGCTCTTCTCCAAGATTCCCCGGCGCGCGGGAGAGACGGCGATGATCGCCGCGCCGCTCTTTCACTCCTGGGGCTTCCTGCACTTCATCCTCAGCCTGCCGACGGCGGCGACCATGGTCCTGCGCCCCAAGTTCGATCCCGAGGACACGCTGCGCGCCACCGCCGAGCACCGCGCCCGCGTCCTCGCCGTCGTGCCGGTGATGATGCAGCGGATCCTCGCCCTGCCGGAGGATGTGAAGCGCCGCTATGACCTCTCCGCCCTCGAGGTGACAGCGGCGAGCGGCTCCGCCCTGCCCGGGGAGCTCGCCACCAACTGGATGGACGAGTTCGGCGACAACCTCTACAACCTCTACGGATCCACCGAGGTCGCCTGGGCGACGGTGGCGACCCCCGAAGACATGCGGGCGGCGCCCGGCACGGCCGGCAGGCCGCCTCGGGGGACCGTGATCCGCATCGTCGACGAGGACGGCGAGGACGCGAAACCGGGGGAGACCGGCCGGATCTTCATCGGCAACCAGATGGCCTTTGAGGGCTACACCGGCGGCGGAGACAAGGAGCACCTCGGCGATCTGCTCTCCTCCGGCGACGTCGGGCACTTCGACGACGAGGGGCGACTATTCATCGACGGCCGCGACGACGAGATGATCGTTTCTGGGGGAGAGAACGTCTTCCCGCGGGAGATCGAGGATCTGCTCGCTGACCACGAGGCGGTCGACGAGGCCGCGGCGATCGGCGTCGACGACGAGCAATTCGGCCAGCGGCTGCGCGTGTTCGTGGTCAAGCGGGAGGGCGCGGACGTCGGCGAGGACGAGCTGAAGGACTACGTCAAGGCGAATCTCGCTCGTTACAAGGTTCCGCGCGAGATCGTCTTCGTCGACGAACTTCCGCGTAACGTGACGGGTAAGGTCCTGAAGCGCGAGCTGGCCGAGCGCCAGCATGCCGACTGAGCCGACTGGAGGCTGAGCAGCGGTGTCCCAACATGAGCGCGTCGAGCCGATCGGTGAAGCGGAGGACGCCAACCTCCCTGTGCCCGTCGACGTCGGCGACATCCGGGCCGAGATCGACCAGGCGCGCGCGGCGACCGACCGCTTTCGCGCGAAGGCAACCGAGCTGATCAGCGAGCTTCGCGAACGTGAGGCCGAGTCGCGCAGGGACGCGCTGCTCGCCCGGGCCGCTGCCGACGGCGCGCGCGGGGACGCGAGAGCCGCGATCGACCACGCGAAACGCGTGGAGGTCCGCCTCACGGCGAAGGCGAGGGAGGCGATCCGCCAGGCGCGGCGCCGCGCCGGCGAGGCCGAGCGCGAGACGAAGGCTCTGCATGGCACCGTCGCCGAGGCCCAGGCGCGCCTGAAGAGATCCGAGCAGCGCCTGGCCGAACTGCAGAAGCACGCGGCCGTGGCGGATCAGAGGGCTCGCGACAAGGTCGGCGATCGGGTCGGCAAACTCGAGGAGGCCGTGAAGAGGGCCGAGGAGCGGGCCGCCGAGGCCGAAGGGAAACGGGCCGAGGCGCAAAAGGCCTCCGAGGAGGCGCTCGGTCGTGCGAACGACGCGGAGCGGCGCCTCAATCAGCTC
>DASXSZ010000009.1:0-7093 GCA_036505735.1 Solirubrobacterales bacterium | reverse complement strand
CTTCCCCGCCTCCGACCCTCCCGCGGAGGACCACGACGGTGACGGCGGCAAGCCGCGCACCTACGTCGACAAGGGCGACGTCGCCGTGGACGTCAAGACCAGCGACGCGGTCGCCGTGCAGCTGGAGAGCGGCGAGGCGGTTGAGCTCGATCACGGCCACGTGGTGATCGCGGCGATCACCAGCTGCACAAACACCTCGAATCCCTCGGTGATGCTGGGCGCCGGCCTGCTCGCCAAGAAGGCGGTGGAGCGCGGGCTGCGCCGCCAGCCCTGGGTGAAGACGTCGCTCGCGCCCGGCTCCACCGTCGTCACGGAGTACCTGGAGAAGTCGGGGCTCAACAAGTACCTGGACCAGCTCCAGTTCAACCTCGTCGGCTACGGCTGCACGACCTGCATCGGGAACTCAGGGCCACTCCCCGAGGAGATCTCGAAGGCGGTCAATGACAACGACCTGGTCGTCTGCTCGGTGCTCTCCGGCAATCGCAACTTCGAGGGGCGGATCAATCCCGACACCCGGGCGAATTACCTCGCCTCGCCGCCGCTGGTCGTGGCCTACGCGCTCGGCGGCCGCATGGACATCGACCTGACCTCTGAGCCCCTCGGTCGCGACTCGGAGGGCGAGCCGGTCTACCTCTCCGACGTCTGGCCGAGCACCGAGGAGATCAAGCAGGTCGTTGGCGACGCGGTCCGCGCCGACATGTTCACCAAGAGCTACGCCGACGTCTTCACCGGGGACGAACGCTGGCGCACGATCGAGGTGCCCGAGGGCGACCGCTACACCTGGCCCGACTCCACCTACGTGCGCAAGCCCTCCTTCTTCGAGGGTATGGACGCAGAGCCCCAACCGGTCGAGCCGATCGCGGGCGCGCGCGTGCTCGCGGTGCTGGGCGACTCGGTCACCACCGACCACATCTCCCCGGCCGGAGCGATCAAGAAGGACAGCCCGGCGGGGAGGTGGCTGATCGACCAGGGGGTGGAGGTCCGGGACTTCAACTCATACGGCTCGCGGCGCGGCAATCACGAGGTGATGATCCGCGGGACGTTCGCCAACGTCCGACTGCGCAACCGGCTGGTCCAGAGGGAGGGCGGCTTCACCAGGCACTTCCCCGGCGGAGACGAGACGACGATCTACGAGGCGGCGATGAGTTACGCCGACGAGGGCGTGCCGCTGGTCGTGCTTGCGGGCAAGGAGTACGGCTCGGGCTCGTCGCGCGACTGGGCGGCCAAGGGGACCTCCCTGCTCGGTGTCCGCGCCGTGATCGCCGAGAGCTTCGAGCGTATACACCGCTCGAATCTCATCGGGATGGGGGTCCTGCCGCTCCAATTCGGTGAGGGCGAGTCGATCGACTCCCTGGGCCTAACCGGCGAGGAGACCTTCGATGTCGGGGACCTCCAGAACGGCGAGGCGAAGAGAGTCGAGGTCACGGCGAATCGCGACGGTGTCGACGACGTCACCTTCGAGGCGACAGTCCGGATCGACACGCCAAACGAGGTCAGCTACTTCCAGAACGGCGGCATCCTGCACCGCGTCCTGCGCGATCTGCGCTCCCGCTCGTAAATCGTCAACCCAGCCCCGAAAGAAGGGTGGCGTGGCGGGGCCGCGGGAGGCAGGGGGTCCACACGGCCCGCGCCACGCCTGCGCGTCGGTAGCCAGGGAGGGATTTCCGACGCGATCGTCCCCGGAGGCGGGACTGGCCCGGGGACGAGTCTTTTCAAGCTGTAACGTCCTCCCGCCTCCGCGGATTATTCACCGTTTGGTCGCGCGGTGTCAACTCCTCCCGTCGAATTCCCCAGCCGCGGCGCTCGATCAGCTCGATGCCGACGACGCTTCCCGCCGGGCCCACCGGGGTGAGCGTCGCCGCGAGCAGCGGCCATGGGGCCTGCCTGCGCATGATCGTGACGAAGATCAGGGCGCAAAGGCCGAGATATCCGACCCCGTGCAGGAGCCCGAAGAGGGCCGTCTGGGAGCCGTACCCCGGCGCGATCCAGAAGAAGAGCAGCGTCGCGAACAGGCAGAGCTCGAACCAGGAGGCGATCTTCACCCACCTGAAGAGGCGCCCGGGCACGGGCCTGGGCAGCGGCTGGGCAGATGCGAGGGTGCTCCGATCATGCGAGGGCGCGCGCCAGCGCGACCCGTCAGATGTAGGAGGAGCAACCCGTTTGATGTTGGTCGCCATGGGCTGAAACTAGCGCCTGCGTGGCCTCGACCGGCGGTCGCTGCGCTCCCGGCGATCTTCATACCGGCAGTCCATAGGTTTCGAGCGCCCACAGAGGCAAGATGCCGGCATGGAGCGATTCCATGGAGAGCAGAACTCCGACGTGGGCATGAGGAGGCTCGTGCGGCTGCAGCGCTCGTATCGGTGCACGAGCTGCGCCGCGGAACACCACTCCTGGGGACGACTCAGCTCATGTCCCGATTGCGGCCGCTCCCTCTCGGTGGCCGTGATCAGACGTGCAGCGCTAGCGGGCGCCACACCGCCTCCATCCTGAGCGACCGGCGAAGCCCGGAGCGGTTATCAGGGGGCGGTGTGGTCGCCCGTGCCTGATGGCGAAGCCGAGTAGAGCTACGCCGGGTCCGCCCGGCCCATCAAGGCCGTCAGCACGATCCGCTCCTGCTCCTTGGTGTGCGCGACGGCGTACCCCTCGCCGGGGCTGGCGCGCGGCGGGCGGCCGACGTAGCCCAGCTCGACCCCCTCTCCCAGCAGCTCGGGCATGCGGCGCTGCATCACCGACCAGGCGCCCATGTTTCGCGGCTCCTCCTGGACCCAGACGATCTCCTTGAGCTTCGGATAGCTCGCGATCAGCTCGGTGATCTGCTCCTTCGCAAACGGGTAGAGGAGCTCGGCCCGCGCGATCGCGACGTTCTCGACCTCCTCGCGCTTGGGCGCGGCGTCGATGTCGTAGTAGATCTTTCCGGTGCACAGGACGAGTCGCTCGACCTTGTCCTTACGGTCAGTCGCGCGAGGGTCGTCCAGCACGAGCTGGAACGACCCGGAGGTGAGCTCCTCGAGCCTGGAGGTCGCGCGCGGCAGGCGCAGCAGGCCCTTGGGCGTGAAGACGACCATCGGGCGGGCCTTGGCGATGTGCGCCTGGCGCCGCAGCAGGTGGAAGTACTGCGCTGCGGTCGAGGGGTTGGCGATGCGGATGTTGCCCTCCGCCGCAAGCTGGATGAAGCGCTCGATGCGGGCGCTCGAATGCTCCGGGCCGGCGCCCTCGTAGCCGTGGGGGAGCAGCAGGGTGAGCCGCGAGGTCTGTCCCCACTTCGCCTCCGCCGAGACGATGAAGCTGTCGATGATCACCTGCGCCGCGTTGCCGAAGTCGCCGAACTGGGCCTCCCAGAGGACGAGGCAGTTGGGGGAGTGCGCGGAGTATCCGTACTCGAAGCCCAGGCAGGCCGACTCCGACAGCGGGCTGTTGTGCAGCTCCAGCGGTGCGGTCGCCTCAGGCAGGTTCTGTATCGGCGCGTAGCGCAGGCCGGTCTTCTCGTCGTGGAGGACAAGATGGCGATTGGAGAAGGTGCCGCGCTCCGTGTCCTGGCCGGTGAAGCGGACGTGCACGTCCTCGGTGAGCAGCGAGGCCAGGGCCAGCGCCTCGGCGTGCCCGAACTCGATGCCGCCCTCGTTCATGGCGTCGAGCCGCCTCGAGAGCGGCTTGCGCAGCTTGCGGTGGATCGTGAAGCTGTCGGGCACGCGGAGCAGCTCCTCGTTGAGTTTGCGGAGCCGCTCCTCGGGCACGGCGGTCTCGACGCTCGGGCTGCGCGTTCGGTCGAGCTCGGCGGTGCCGGTGGCGGTCGGGTCCGCGTACTCGCCCGACTCGATCCTCTGTCGCAGATCGTCGTGGGCGCCCTTCAGCGTCCGCTGCCGCTCCGTGTTGCGCTCCTCGACCTCGTCGGGGGCGACGATTCCCTCCTTCACCAGGGCCTGGGCGTAGAGCTGGCTGACCGGAGGGTGCTCCTTGATCTTCGCCGCCATCAGCGGCTGGGTGTAGGCCGGCTCGTCGGTCTCGTTGTGGCCGAAGCGCCGGTAGCCGATCAGGTCGATGACGACGTCCCGGCCCCAGCGCTCGCGGTAGGCCATCGCCAGACGGACGGCGGCGAGGCAGGCCTCCGGATCGTCGGCGTTGACGTGGACGATCGGGACGTTGAAGCCCTTGGCCATGTCGGCGGCGTATGGGGTGGAGCGCGCCTCCTCCGGATCGGTGGTGAAGCCGATCTGGTTGTTCTGGATGATGTGGACGGTGCCGCCGGTCGCGTAGCCCGCCAGCGACTGGAGGTTGAGCGTCTCGGCAACCACGCCCTGGGCTGGGAACGCGGCGTCGCCGTGCAGCAGGATGGGGACGGCGGCCATCGGATCGTGCTCGAGCCGCCCGTCCCGCCGGCTGGTCTGCGAGGCGCGCGCGGCACCCGTGACGACCGGGTCCACGTGCTCCAGGTGGCTCGGGTTCGGATAGAGGCGGACGCCGATCTCCGAGTCGTCGCGCGTCTTGTAGACGCCGTTGTGGCCGTAGTGGTACTTGACGTCCCCGGTGCCGCCGGTGGGGATCGCGGCCAGGGACTTGACCGCTTCGATCGCCTTAGCCCCCTCGAACTCGGCCAGGATCGCCTCCGCCGGGCGGCCGATGTTGTGCGCCAGGACGCTGAGCCGGCCGCGGTGCGCCATACCGATCACCACGTCGTGAGCGCCCTCGGTGTGGGCCATCTCGAAGACCTCATCGAGCATCGGCACAACCGTGTCGAGGCCCTCGATCGAGAACATCTTCTGTCCCAGGTATGCCTTCTCGAGGTACCGCTCGAAGCCGAAGACCTGGATCAGCCGATCGAGCAGTTCCCGCTTCTCTTCCGGGTCGAGGGGCTTGCGGTGCCAGCCGGTCTCGATCATGTCGCGCAGCCACATGCGCTGCTGGTGCGACGAGAGGTGCTCGATCTGGTACGCGATCGTGCCGCAGTAGGCCTCCCGCATCCGCGGCAGGACCTCGAGCAGCGTCTCGCCCTCGACCCCGATGCGGAGGATCTCCGCCGGGATCTGCGCCATCAGCTCAGGCGTCAGGTTGAGGTTCTCCGGCTGGATCGCGGGATCGCCCTTGGGCTCGGAGCCCAGCGGGTCGAGCCGTGCCGCGAGGTGACCGTGCGTCCGGTACGCCTTGAGCAGGGAGGTCGCGGCCTGGACGGCCTGGAGCAGCTCCGTGCCGGGCTTGGCGCCGACCGCGGCGGGCGGCTCTCCGGGCACGCCGACGGCCGGCAGCGGCGGGGCCGAGGCGGAGGCCGCATGGGCGGCGGTCACCGTCGAGGGATCGAGGCCCAGGTCGGTGGCGACCGATTCATAGAAGTCGTCCTCGCCCTGCAGCATCTCCTCGATCCGGCGCAGGAAGGATCCGGACTCCGCCCCCTGGATGACGCGGTGGTCATAGGTCGAGGTCATGGTCATGACCTTTGAGACCCCGAGCGCCTTGATCTTCTCCGGCGGCGCGTGCCTCCACTCGACCGGGTAGGCGAGGGAGCCGCAGGCTACGATCGTGCCCTGGCCGCTCATCAGGCGCGGGACCGAGGCGACCGTGCCGAGTCCGCCCGGGTTGGTGAGGCTGATGTTGGTGCCCTGGAAGTCGTCCGCGGTCAGGTTGTTCTCGCGCGTCTTGGTGATCAGCTCCTCGTAGTAGGAGTGGAAGCCCGCGAAGTCGAGCTGGTCGGCGCCCTTGATGCACGGCACGAGCAGGGAGCGCTGCCCCTTGCGCTCGACGTCCACAGCGATGCCGAGGTTGACACCGCCGGGCTCGACCACGGTGGGCTTCCCATCGCTCTCCTCGTAGTGCCGGCCCATCACCGGCCACTCCTGGGCGGCCTTGACGATCGCCCAGGAGATCAGGTGCGTGAAGCTGACCTTCATCCCCCGATCCTTGAGCACCTCGTTGAGCGCCTTGCGCTTGGCGTCGAGCGTGTCCACGGCGAGCTCCCGGAAGGACGTCGCCGTCGGGATCGAGCGGCTCTCGTTCATCGCGCGAGCGAGGGTTGCCGCCGGGCCGCGGAGAGGCTTCGCCTCCCCCTCGACGACGGCCTGCTTGCCGCCGTCACGGCCGGTCGAGAGGACGTCCGACTTGGTGATCTTCCCGCCGGCTCCGGTGCCCGTGACGCCTTTCAGGTCGACACCGTTGGCCTGGGCGGCGCGGCGGGCAACGGGGGTTGCCCTCGCTCCGTCGGGGGCCTCATCGGCGGCCGGAGCAGGCGCGGCCGCCGTCTCCTCCTTTGCGGGTGCTTGTGCTGAAGCGCCATCGCCTCTGGGCGCGGCGCCCTCCCTCATCTCGGCGAGCGGCTTGCCGACCTCGATCGTCTCGTCGGGACCGACCAGGATCTTGGTGATCGTTCCGGAGGCGGGTGCAGGGACCTCCGCGTCGACCTTGTCGGTGGAGACCTCGACGACGGTCTGGCCCTCCTCGACCGAGTCGCCCTCGGAGACATGCCATTCGAGCACGGTTCCCTCGGCCACCGACTCGCCCATCTCGGGCATCACGATCTCGAGCCCCCCGCCCTCCAGCGACCTGCCGGCTGACACCGATGCGTCATCCGTCGTCGCCTTCTCGGTTGCCCCGGGCGGTGGCTCCTCCGTCGCCGCGCCTGCGCCGTTCGAGTCAGCCTCCTGCACGGCTGCCGGCTCCTCCGTCTCGGCTGGGCCTCCGTTGGGGTCGATCTCGGCGAGCGGCTTGCCGACGTCGACCTCCTCGTCGACCTGAACCATGATCTTCGTGACAGTGCCCGATGCGGGGGCCGGGACCTCGGCGTCGACCTTGTCCGTCGAGACCTCGACCATCGTCTGGCCCTCCTCGACCGATTCCCCCTCGGAGACATGCCACTCCAGCACGGTGCCCTCGGTCACCGACTCGCCCATCTCGGGCATCAAGAGCTGCACCTTTTGCTTAGTGGACATTCCCCCCACTAACTGTATGAGTTTCCCGCAAGGCGCCCGGCAGGAACCAACCGGCGCGACTCAGTTGATGCGGGCGATCAGGTCGACCGTCGGCCAGCCCTGCTCGCGGATGAACCGGCTCGTCGGCGCAGTCGTCTCGCAGAAGGCGCAGGCGATCTCCTCATGCCAGCCGACCGGAC
>DASXSZ010000008.1:0-14045 GCA_036505735.1 Solirubrobacterales bacterium | reverse complement strand
TCCGCCGCACAAGCCTCCAGAAGCCACATTGGGGCTTGAGGCGGCGCCACCGCCACAGCGTCCAGGAGCGTCCGCGCCGCCGGGTTCAGGCGCCTGGCACGAGCGAGAACGGCATCTCGGACGGTGCGTGGAAGCTCCTGGGCCTCGGCCGCGAGCGCCTCGGTGACGAAGAACGGGTTACCGCCGGTTCTTCGGTACAGATCTTCGGCATCCACGCCGTGCGGCGCGGCGAGCAAGCCAACGGCGTCCGCGGACAGGGGCGAGAGGTCGAGGCGGGTTACAGCGCGCGCGGTCGCGAGCTCCCCCAGCACCACCCGGAGGGGATGGCCACCGTCAAGCTCATCGTCGCGGTAACTGGCGAGAACGAGGGTGGAAATCGTCTCGACCTTGCGGCCCAGGAGCTGAACCACGTCGAGGGTCGCCTCATCCGCCCAATGAAGATCCTCGAGCACCAGTACGGTCGCGCGCCGGCTCCCCAACTCTCGGAGCAGCGCAGAGGTGACCTCGTGGGGCCGTGCCCCCGTCGAAACCAGCTCTTCGAGCTCACCCCGGGTGACCTCGGCGACATCGAACAGGGGACCCAGGGGCCCTGGCGTGAGCAGGGCCTCACACGCGCCCCAGAGCACACGGACCGAGTCGGGACTCCGATCGCAGAACTCCCGCAGCAGCGAGGTCTTCCCAACCCCGGCCTCTCCCCCGATCAACACGAGCCGTCCCTTCGACTTGGCGATCACCTCGTTGAGGGCAGCGTCGAGCGCCGAGAGGTGCTCGGATCGTTCCAGAAGCGCCTCCCGTTCACCGACGGCACCGACCGGTGGCTCTTGCCTGGCATGCGGCATTCCGAAGCTCATCATCTACCGGCGGCGGCCGGCGTTCAACTGGCTGAAGCGGAGGGGGTGGGATTCGAACCCACGAGGGACCCGAAGGCCCCTAACGGTTTTCGAGACCGCCCCGTTCAACCACTCCGGCACCCCTCCGGGGCGATCTCAAGGCTAGCGGCGCTAGGCGGACCCCACTCCCAGGATGTTGCCGTCCGGGTCCTTGAACCAGGCGATCTTGACGCCGTCCGCCTCGGCGATCCCCTTCTCATTGGTCTTGATCGGATCGGTGTCGTACTGCTCGAACTGCACCCCATTACCCGCGAGCTCGTCGACCGTTCCCTCCACGTCGTCGGTCGTGAAGGCGGCCAGGGTCGCACCCGACTTCCCGGCATTGTCAGGCGACGGATACACGTGGATCGAGGTGTTCCCGGCGCACTGGTAGGTGATCCCGCCGTCACCGCCCTCTGTTCCCCCGGTAAGCCCGAGCTTGCCCTCATAGAAATCCTTCGCCCTTCCCATGTCGCTGACGGCGACGATTGCCTCAACCTTGCAGCTGTCCAGGCCCATCTCAACTCCCTTCTCGTAAGCGGTTTCTAGGTGCCCGCCGGCAGCTTCCCCTCGAGCACGTAGCGCAGCACGCCGACGACCTGCTCCGGGGTCTCGGCCGTCGCCATCGCGGCGCGGTCGATCTCCTTCAGGGCGTGGGTCGTGTCGGGGTCGTGCAGGCTGATGATCGGCTTGCCGAGCGCCGCGGCGAACCCGGCGTCAAAGGCCGCGTTCCATTGCTTGTAGCGGTCGCCGAAGCGCACCACGACCACATCGGCCTGCCGGATCAGCGTCTGGGTGCGGATCGCGTTGACGCCCGCGCCCTTGTGGTCCTTCCAGAATCCCTCGGACTCCTCGCCCAGGATGGCCACCCCGACGTCGTCCGACGCGCCGTGATCCGTGACGGGCGAGCTTAAGGTGACGTCGAGTCCCGCCTTCTCGGCGCCGGTCGCGATCTGCTCGCGCCAGTCGGAGTGGATCTCACCCGCGAGATAGACATTCCATGCCATGCGTCGATCTTATTGACCCTTCGTCGGCTTCTAGACTGCGGTCATGCGAGGGTGCTCCGATAGGAGCAACCCGTTTATGGAGAGGTGTCCGAGTGGCTTAAGGAGCTCGCTTGGAAAGCGAGTGGGCGGGTTAACCGCCTCGTGGGTTCGAATCCCACCCTCTCCGCTCAATCCCGGTCAATCCGGGCGTGAGGCCCTTCCCATAGGCTTCGCCGGCCATGGCGCAGGTACAGACCGTGACCGGGCCGGTGGAGGCCGATCAGCTCGGCACCACGCTGATTCACGAGCACCTGCGCAACAGCGACGAGGCCGTCCACGATCAGTGGCCGAGCGCCGTGCAGGTGAAGGAGGACCAGCCGTACGAGGTCGCGCCGGGCGCCGACTTCGAGATCGCGGTGCGCGAGGCGCGGGCCGCGGTCGAGCTCGGCATCAAGACCATCGGCGAGCCCACCGCGATGTTCCTCGGACGCGACGTGAACTTCATGCGCCGGGTCTCGGAGGAGACCGGCCTCCAGATGATCCCCTGCACGGGGATCTACACCTACGACTACCTGCCCCAGTTCTTCGTCAACCGCGATCCGGACCAGATCTCCGACTTCTTCGTCTCGGACATCGAGCAGGGGATCCAGGGGACTGACATCAAGGCGGCGTTCATCAAGTGCGCCGCCGATGAGCCGGGCGTCAACGAGAACATCGAGAAGGTCCACCGCGCGGCCGCTCGGGCGAGCGTCCGGACCGGCGCGCCGATCATGGCCCACTCCCGGCCGGCCAGCAACACCGGGCCGCGCCAGATCGAGATCTTCCTGGAGGAGGGAGTCGATCCCTCCAAGATCCAGATCGCGCACACCGGCGACACCGATGACCTCGGCTACATCGAGGGCCTGCTCGAGAAGGGCGTCTGGATCGGCCTCGACCGCTACGGGCTCGAGATCTTCCTGCCCTACGAGAAGCGTCAGGCGACCGCGAAGGCGCTGCTCGAGCGGGGCTATGCCGATCGGATGTTCCTATCTGCCGACTCGGTCGCGACCACCGACTGGTTTCCACCGAACGTGATCGAGCAGCTGCTCGCCGCCGGAGCGGCGAAGGACTGGACCATCAGGCTGGTTCCCGAGAAGGTCCTCCCCGAGCTGCGGGAGGGGGGCATGACCGAGGAGCAGGAGCGAACGATGATGGTGGACAACGCCGTCGGCTGGTTGACCGCGTAGACCCGGCCCTGGGCTCCCGCTGTGGCGGACGCCAACGACCCCGGCCTGCTCACTCCCGCCGAGACCTCGCTGCTGGTCGACCAGTACGAGATCACGATGGCGGCGAGCTATCACCGTCTCGGCCACAACGAGCCGGCTGTCTTCGAGCTGTTCGCCCGGAAGCTGCCGCCCAACCGTGACTGGCTCCTCGTCTGCGGCCTCGGCCCGACGCTGCGGCTGATCTCCGAGATGCGCTTCGGGCCGCGCGAGATCGACTACCTGCGCTCCCTCGGCCTCCGGGCCGAGTTCCTCGACTACCTCGAGGGGTTCAGCTTCTCGGGGGACATCGAGGCGATCCCGGAGGGCACGATCGCCTTCGCCAACGAGCCGCTGCTCCGCGTCACCGCGCCCCTGATCGAGGCACAGCTGATCGAGACGCTGCTGCTCAACCAGATCAACTTCCAGACGATGATCGCCACCAAGGCGGCGCGAGTCGTGCTCGCCGCGGACGGCAATGGCGACTCGGTGATCGACTTCTCCCCGAGGCGGGATCACGGCGTAGACGCCGCGATGAAGGCGGCGCGCGCCTCGGCAGTCGCCGGGCTCGGCGGCACGTCGAACGTCGCGGCGGCGATGCGCTACGGCCTCCGGCCGGTCGGGACGATGGCCCACTCCTATGTGCTCAGCTTCGAGTCCGAGGAGCAGGCGTTTGAGAGCTTCATGCGCGACAACCCCGACAACGCTCTGCTCCTGGTCGACACCTACGACACGCTCGAGGGCGTCCGCCGGGCGATCGAGGCGTCGCGCCGCACCGGGGTCCCGCTGGCCGGCGTCAGGCTCGACTCGGGAGACCTGCCCGCCCTCGCTCACGAGGCGAGGCGGCTGCTGGACGAGGCGGGACTCACCGACGCGCGCATCGTCGCCTCGGGGGACCTCGAGGAGCATCGGATCGCCGAGATGTGCCGCGCCGGTGCGCCCGTCGATCTCTGGGGCGTCGGCACCGAGCTCGGGACCAGCCGGGACTCGCCGGTGGTGAACGGCGTCTACAAGCTCGTCGCCGACCTCCGCGGCGAGGCCTGGCGCGGCGTCGCCAAGCACTCCCTGGCGAAGGAGACGCTGCCCGGTGCCAAGCAGGTGTTCCGGCGATTCGAGGGCGGGACCATGACCGAGGACGTCGTGGGGACCGCCGACGAGCGGCTCGAGGGCGAGGAGCTCCTGGTCCCGGCGATGAGAGAGGGCGAGATCGTGGCCGCCGAGACGCTGGAGGAGATGCGGGCGCGGACCGTCCGCAGCCTCGCGGCGCTGCCGGTCGCGCTGCGCAGCCGGGGCAAGAAACCGCCCTATCCGGTCACCTACTCCGAGCGCCTCATGAAAGCAGCGGCCACAAACGCCGCTGCCGAATCAGCGGCGCGAGGAGAAGAAGGACTCGAGTAGCGCCGCGGACTCCTCGGCGAGGAGGCCGCTCTCGACCGCCGGCCGGTGATTGACCACGGGCTCGGCGAACAGGTCGATCACGCTGCCGACGGCTCCCCCCTTCGGGTCCGGGGTCCCGTAGACCAGCCGCGGAACCCGCGCCAGCGTGATCGCCCCGGCACACATGGGGCAGGGCTCGAGCGTCACGAAGATGGTGGTCTCCAGCAGGCGCCAGCCGCCGAGCCGCTCCGAGGCCTCGCGCAGGGCGAGGACCTCGGCGTGGGCGGTCGGGTCCCGGCGGAGCTCGCGCTCGTTGCCGGACGCGCCCAGGACCTCGTCCCCGCGTGCGATCAGCGCCCCGATCGGCACGTCGCCGTACTGCGCCGCCTGCTGGGCGAGCTTGAGCGCCGTCCGCATGTGGCGCTCGTCGGCCTCGCTGAAGTCCGCCGCCGCCATCGCCCGGCAGTATGGAGGCGTCGCTTGCCCCGCGCTTTCCAGGAACTTTTTCCCGCGGCCGGTGTTTACAGCAAGCCCGCTCACTGCGCGGGCTTCTCTTTGGGGCAGCGCTACCGGGGACCATGCGAAAGCTGATCGCCACAACCACACTCGTCCTCGCCGCGGGCGCGATGCAGGCCGCGGGCGCCGCCGCTGCCGAGACGCCGACACACGGCGCCTACGTGCCCGGTGAGCTGCTCGTTCGCTTCCAGGGCGGCGCCGAGCACCTGGTGAAACTCCCGGCGGGCATCGACGTCGCCTCCGCCGAGCGGGCGCTCGACGACAACCCCGCCGTTGCGTATGCGGCGCCCAACTACGTCGCCCACGCCTCGGGGATCCCAAACGACCCGGGGCCCGCCGGGGTTCCCGGCGGCTGGCAGAGGACACAGTGGAACTTCCTGCCCTGCGGCTCCCTCTGCGGCTCCTCGCCGACCCCGCTGCAGTACGAAGCCCGGGGCGGGCTCGACGCTCCCGGGGCGTGGGACATCCTCAAGGAGCGAGGGGTGGCCGGCGGCAGGGGCGCGCGCGTCGCGGTGCTCGACACCGGCATCGCCTACATGACCAAGAAACCCAGGTTCCGCAAGAGCCCCGACTTCTCCCGGACCCAGTTCGTGCCCGGCTTCGACTTCGTCGACAAGGACAGGCAGCCCTTCGACGAGGACGGCCACGGCACCCATGTCGCCGGCACGATCGGCGAGCGAACCGGGAACGGCGTCGGCCTCACTGGACTGGCGTCGAGGGCCAAGCTGATGCCGGTGCGGGTGCTCGATTCCGAGGGATTCGGCACCGCCCGCAACATCGCCAAGGGGATCCGCTTCGCGGCGGACCACAAGGCCCAGGTGATCAACATGAGCTTCGAGTTCTCGCTCGGCGTCAACAGCTGCGCCAAGATCAAGGGGATCTGCTCGGCGGTCAAGTACGCCTTCAAGAAGGGTTCGCTGGTTGTCGCAGCGGCCGGAAACGAGAACGGCGAGCCGGTGGCCTACCCCGCCGGCGCCCCGCACGTCCTCGGTGTGGGCCGGACGACCAAGGACGCCTGCCTGGCGAGCGAGTCGCGCACCGGGACGGGCCTGGACCTGGTGGCGCCGGGTGGCGGGTTCCCGCTGCTCTCCACCTGCGGGACCGACGACCCGCTCTTCACGCAGGGCCTGCCGATCTTCCAGCTCACCTTCGACGGCCCCGGGTTCACCAAATTCGGCTACCCGGGCGGCTATGAGGGCACCTCGATGGCCGCTGCCCACGTCTCCGGCGTCGCCGCGCTGGTGATCGCGAGCGGCGTAGTCGGCAGCTCGCCGACCGGGGTCGAGTGCCAGCTCGAGACGACGGCTCGTCACACCGACTCTCAGCTGGGCCAGCCGTACGATCCCCGGCTGTTCGGCGCCGGCCTGGTCGACGCCGCGGCGGCGGTCACCGCGCGCGCGCCCGGCTGCTAGGTCGTCTTGACGATCCAGACGTCGCAGGGCGCGTGGTGCGAGATCTTGTTCGGCACGCTGCCGAGCAGGAAGCGCCGGGCTCCTGTCATTCCCTTGTTCCCGACCAGGACGAGGTCGGCGTCGTTCTCCTCCGCGACGTCGAGGATGGCGTCGGCGGGGTCCCCCTCACGTGGATGGGTCACCACGTCGACCTTGGCCTTCTTCGCCTGCGCCGCGGCGTTGTCGAGGACGAGCTGGACGTCCTCCCTGGGGTTCACCGCGTAGGCCACATCGCCCGAGATTCCCTCCTGCTCATCCCGGAGGCGCGACTGCGGGACGGGCTCGTAGGCGCTGACGATCTCGAGCTTCGCCTTCGAGAGCTTCGCCAGCTCGATGGCGGTCCGCACCGCCTCGGTGGCCGTCTCCGAGCCATCGGTTCCAACCACTATGCGGTCGAACATCACCCCTCCTCGCCGAGCCGGATTTTGCGCGCCGATACTACCCGGCGAGCATCGCCCGGGGCGCCGCTGCCACTCTCAACTCAGCTTGACGATCGCGATCACCATCGACGCCAGCAGGCAGACGACCAGGATGGCGAGCGTCGCGACCCAGAGGCGGGGCATGCACCGATCGTATTAGCCGGGCTCGATGGGCTGCGGGTGCGGTGTGACCACGCCCTGCAGTGCGCTCGGAGGCGTCCCGGGCGCGACCGCGTACCAGTCGACGTAGCGGCCGCACGCCCGGCGGAGCGGAATCGTCTGACGGGCCGGGTCGGCGCGCGTCGCCGCGATTCCACCCAGGTACGCCTTGCTATCGGTGCCAAACAACTTGCCAACCGTTGGCGGTTCGGCCACAACAACGTCGATCACCACCTCGCCAGCCTGCTTCACGTCGACCTCTCCGACCGGGTAGTACGGCGAGGGCCCGCGGAAGAGGAGGTTGGTTCGCAGGTCGGCGCTGAACGGCGCCACCAGCCCCGGGCCGGTGGCGGTTACGTGCAGCGCCTGGGTGCTCGCGTACTGGATCGACAGGTCCCAGCGACCCGGGGTGAGGTAGAGCCGCTGGTGAGCGGGCTTCGTCTGGGTCAGCGCGGGGCTCGGGTTCCACACCTTCCCGATCACCGGCTGGACGTTGAACACCGTCGCCGTGCCATCGACCTTCGTGAGCGGCGCCTGGCCCGGGTTGCCGCAGTCGAGCGGAGCGCCTGGGTTGAGGGGCTCGTAGAGCGTGCGGCGCTGCCCGACCGGATGGCCGCGGTGCCAGAGGATGAAGTCGCCGGTGCGCAGGCGGGGCACGAACCCAGGGGGCGCCTCGCTCTGCATCGCAGCGCTCGTCGTCACCACCCAGTTGAAGTTGTTCATGACGAACTGCGGCAGGTTGTCCCAGTCGAACTTGGCGTTCAGGTCGGTGGCGCGATAGAGGGAGTGGGTCTCCTCGACGTCGTAGTGGTTGGTGATCGGCGCGTAGACCTCGGAGCCGATCAGCTCCCAGGAGACGAAGTTGTCGCGGCCCAGGAAGAGCACGTTCTGACCGTCGACGATCGGCCGCATGCGCAGCATCTCCTGAAAGTGGTAGTCGGGCCCGACGGCGGACTGCCGCAGGGGCAGCAGGGTCGAGAACGCCGCGGCGGCGGCAAAGGCAACAATGAGCAGCGGCACCGCGAAGCCGGTGAGAGGTCGCAGCGGACGAGGCGGCCACCAGCTCGCCCCTCCCACCTCGGGGACGTCCCCCTCCTCGCCCGGCAGGGGGTCCGCGGCCAGCAGCCCGCGGAGCGAGATCAACATGATCAGCGGCGCGGCGATCGCGAGCGCCTTCGCCTGCGTGTACGGGGTGCCGAGCGCCAGGGAGACGAGGTAGAGAAGCGTCGTCGCCAGCAGGGCGGCGGGGAGCGCGGATTCCCGCCGCGAGAGCGCCCGGCCGAGGCCCCAGGCGAACGCCGTCAGAGCGAGCAGCGCCCCTAGGTAGAACGCGAGCTCCGGCGTGGTCGAGTGCGCCGGCGTGATCCGGAACTCGCCCGAGGGCCAGACGCCGAACGCCTCCAGCGGGTTGAGCGGCTGGCGCAGGTTGCCGAAGCCGACCGTCGGGCCAGTGCCCGACGGGCTGAAGGCCTTGAAGCTCGAGAAGCTCGCCAGCCGGAAGACCTCCGGCAGGGCGGCTACGACCGGGATCCCGATGCCGACGGCCAGAGCGGCCCTCGCACCCCGGAGGCGCTCGCCCAGGCGGAGGCCGGCGAGGACGCCCCCCGGGGGCCTTCGCTCGCGGAGCGCGATCACGAGCATCCAGACGATCGCCGCTCCCAGCAGCCAGGCGAGGCCGGGGAAGCTGTAGTTGTAGATCGTGCCGGCGGCGATCACGCCGAGGGGAATCGCCCCCCGCGCCGGCCCCCCCGCGCCCGACCAGATCGGTCTCACCACCGGCAGCGACAGCGTGAAGCCGAGCAGGGCCAGCGCCAGCAGCGGCTCCTTGAACGCACCCTGCGCCAGATAGGCGGCTGCCAGGTATGGGCTTGCGGCGAGGACCGCGGCCGGCGCCCGCAGCCAACCCCGAGTGCCGGGAAGCGCTCCGAACGCAGTCAGGGCGAGGAGCACGGCGATCGCGCCGGTCAGCCCCGCGAACCCCTCGATCAGGCTGGCGCCGCTGACCTTCGCCGTCGCGGCGACGATCGCGTGCGGCCCGAGCGGATAGCCGTCCTTGATCAGGTCCGGCGTCGGCCCGGCGTGCGAGCTGATCCACTCGGTGAAGAGGAGGTGCGAGGCCATGTCGTCGTTGACCAGGCCCTGACCCAGGATTCCGACTCGGCCGCTGGTCGCGAAGGGGATCGCCGCAACCAGCGCCGCGCCGATCACGGCCACGATCGCCGCGACCCGCACCGCTCCGGCCGGCGCGCTGGTGCGACCGAAGACGAAGAAGCAACCGATCAGAGCGAGCCCGACGGCGACGGCGGCCGTGACGGCGTGCCCGGGTAGCTTGATCGCGATCCCGCAGATCACCAGCAGGGCGGAGATCCCGGTCGCCGGCCCAGCCGCCGAATGCCGCGGCAGGCCGGCGATCGCCATGATCGCCGCGCCGAGTAGCAGTGAGGCGGCGACGATCAGCGCGCCCGCCAGCAGAGCCGAAAACATCGCGGAAGCCTAGAGAGAACGTCTAAGCGGGAAGTATCAGAGCCCGGGCAGGTGCCGCGCCGCGAAACCGCTCGGATAGGCATCGAACGGATGCCAGCGCGGGCCCGAGCCCCTGGCGTCGCCGACCGTGTCCCAGCGCAGTCCGGCGATCACCGCGTAGACGTGCCCGGAATTCGCGTAGATGGTCAGCCAGCGCCCCGGTCCCGGGATCCCGTAGGACATGAACTGCCCGGAGGTGAGCGGGGCCTGGAGCAGCCCGGCTCCGGCGAGCGCGTAGCTCACCGCGCCTGAGCAGTCATAGCCCTTCGACTGCCAGGAGCCATGGCCGCCCCCCAGCCGATATGGCTGCCCGACGATCAGGTTCGCCGCGCTGATCATCTGTCTGATCGGATCCGGTGCCGATGGCGGAGCCAGCGCCGTTCGATTGAGCAAGAGCGCGGAATCGACACCGCCCACCGGGTGGGTCGCCGTATAGACGCGCTTGCGTTCCGCCGGCGAAGGAGGCGTGTAGGAGCCGTTGCTGCCTGCGGAGGCCGCGGGCAGCCCGGTCGTGGGATCGATCGGAGCCGGAGCCGACTGCTGGGGCGGTCGATCCCACGGCGCAGCGCGCTCCAGCGACGCCTCCGACCGGTACGCGGGCCTGGCGTGACCCTCCCAGGGCGGAGGGGCGAGCTGGACCGCGGCCGCCCGCTCCGGCGTCGAGCCCGAGCCGCCCGTCAGCTTCGGGCCGGCAACGAGGATGCCCCCGACCGCGACCACCACAAGGGCGGTGAGCACCGCCAAGGCACGCAGGGTCTTGCGAAGTCTCGTGATCACATCCCGGCCCTTCCCATCGCGCGGTCCAACTGTAAGGAGGAGCAGGCAGGCGCGCGCCGCTCAGGCCGCAGCGGCCTCCGGCGCCCACTCGGCCCGGAAGACGCGATGGCTGCCGGCGAGGCCCTTGAGCTCGAGCTCGCGCCCGCCGTCGAATCGCAGACCGTTCCCGTCCGTGGCAGAGGCCGCCTCACGCAACTCCTCGGAGACCAGGATCTCGCCGCCCGCGGCCTGCGCGGCGATGCGGGCGGCGAGGATCACGTTCTTGCCGAAGTAATCGCCCTCCTCGGAGATCACCTCGCCGGTGTGGAGCCCCATCCTGACCCGGAGCGTCTCACCTGATCCATCCCGCTCCCGGTCGGCGAAGGCGCGCTGGACGTCGATCGCGCACTCGAGTGCCTCGCACGGATCCGGGAAGGCGAGCATGAATCCGTCGCCCTGGCTCTTCACCTCGTAGCCGTCGTGCCGCGCGACCTGCTCACGGAAGATCGCGTTGTGCTCGCGCAGGAGCTGGAGCCAGCGCTCGTCGCCGAGGCGCTCGGTGAGGATGGTCGAGTCCTCGATGTCGCTGAACAGGATCGCGACGGTGCCGTCGGGAGCGGCATGCGCCCGCATGTCGGGGCGCTCCTCCTCCAGCGCGGAGACCATCTCGTCGATCGAGGTGGTGACGTCCACGCCCGTCAGGCCCTGGGCCTCCAGCCGGTCGCGCAGGGCGCGGTCGACGATCCAGCGAGCCCCCATGTCGCGGGCCGTGCCGAGCACCTCGGAGAGCAGCTCGAGCGCGAGATCCCGGTCCTTGTCGCCGCCACGGGTGAGCAGGAGCTCGGCGAGGGCGAGACCGCAGAGGGCCATCCCGGGCCGGTCGCCCATCCGGGTGGCGATCTCGACCGCGTTGCCGAGATGCCGCTCGGCGTCGTCCAGCCGGCCCAGCGTCTGCGCAAGCAGGCCGAGCACCCGATCGACGGGTCCGTTGCACCCCACCGCCCTGGCTACGACGATCACCAGGCCCTCGTAGGGCAGCAGCTCGTCGTACGCCGGCTCGGCGCGGTCGACGTCGCCGACCAGGGCGATGGCCTCGCCCAGCAGGCTCATCCCGGCGGACCAGTTGACGTCCCTGGGGATCGCCGAGAAATCGTCGCCGGCGAAGCGCTCCAGCTCCCTTCGCGCCAGCTCGATGTCGCCCGAGCGGGCGGCGAGCGTGATCACGCCGCCGCGCCAGGCGGGGATCCCAGGGAAGCGCTCCGCGAGATCGCGAACGGCCGGGAGGAGCTCGCCGGCGCGGCCCTGCAGGCTGCGGATCTGGGTCATCTGGATCCCGTAGAACTGCTCGGCAACGGGCTGCTCGGCTCGCTCGCCCGCGCGCCTCGCCTGGTTGGCCAGGCGCTCCGCCCCATCGATGTCGCCGTCGAGCAGGGCGCGCATCCCGCGCAGCGCGATGGTCAGCCAGCTGTGCTCGGGCATGCGCAGCTCGTCCGCCAGCCGGGCATAGGTGGCCAGCTCGCGATCGACCGCCGCGGTGTCAGCGAGCTCGAGGAACTGCCAGAGCCGGTAGCCGTGTGCGCGAAGCACTGCCTCGCGATTGCCCGTGGCCTCTCCCAGCTCGAGCATCTCGTCCGCCAGCCGGAGCCGCTCCCGGGACGCGCCCGGCCCTGAGGGAATGAAGATCTTGCGCTGCAGCGCCGCCGCCAGGCTGGCCGGGGCGTCGACCTCCCGCGCGATCTCGATCGCCTCGTCGACCAGCCTCGTCGACTCGGCGAGGTCGTTGTCCACCCAGTACATCTCGGCCGACTTGGCGCTGAGGAGCGCCGCGCGGCGGGCGCTCCGCTCCGGGCCGATCCGCTCGAGCGCCTCGTCGAGCAGGGCGAGGAGCTTCTCGTCGAGCCTGCCTGCGTCGCTCATCATCGCGATCCCGATCGCGGCGCCCACCAGGCTGTCGGCGTCATCCAGCCGCCGGGCGGACTCGGCCGCGCGCTCGAACGCCTGGCGGGCGTCCGCAACGCGGGCGGACTTGGCCTCGGCGCCGCCCAGCGAGAGCAACAGCTTGCAGCGCAGGACCTCATCCGGCTCGTCCATCAGCTCGAGCACCTCGAGCGCCCGCCCATAGACATCGACCGCGTCCTCGTAGGCGAGCTGGTCCATGTCCTGGGCACCCGCGCGCTCGGCGTAGTCGATCGCCTTGCCGAGGTCGCCCCGGGGGGCGGCTTCCAGGAAGTGGTGTGCCAGCTCGCCGAGGCGGTCGTCGACGTCCTCCCCGCAGATCGCCTCGAGGGCCAGGCCGGTGCGCTCGTGTAGAGCGGATCGCTTCGCGGGGCTGAGCTCCTCGTACAGCGTGTCGCGGACGAGGGCATGGGCGAACGAAAGGTGCCCTTCTCCCAGATCGGTGACCAGGCGCTCGGCGATCGCCTCCGCGGCCGCCTCCATCAGCGCATCGGGAGGCAGCTCGGTGACCCGGAGAACGATGTCTTCCTCGAACTCGCGGCCGATCACCGCGGCCACCCTGAGGGCCTCGTTCGTCTCGTCGCTGAGCCGGTCCAGGCGGCGGCCCACGACCTCCCGCACGCCCTGCGGGATGCGGAGGTCCGATGGGCTGGTGCTCGCGGTGAGATGGCCCTCGCTGGCGAGCAGGCGGACCACCTCACCGACGAAGAAGGGGTTGCCGTCGGTCTGCTCCTGGACGGCCTCGGCCAGGGCGACTGGGGAAGGCGCGCCGGAGGTCATCTCGATGTAGCGCTCGACGGCCCCGACCGAGAGCCCGCGGAGCGGGATGCGGACGCTTCCCTCGATCCCGGAGATCTCGCCGAGCACCCGGGCGAGCGGATGGTGGCGGCCCAACTCGACGTCGCGATAGGTGCCGAGGATCAGCAACCCGCTGGAGGCGAGCTCCCGCGCGGCAAAGCGGAGCAGCAGCAGCGAGGGTTCGTCGGCCCAGTGGAGGTCATCGAGCACGATCACGATCGGCCGGTCCCGGGCGGCGGCGAGCAGCACGCTGGTCACCGAGTCGAAGAGCCTGAAGCGTGCCTCCTCGCTGTCGCCTCCACTGGCCGGCACGATGTCGAGCTTCTCGGCGACCTCGGGAATGAGCTGGGCCACTTCGGCCGCCCCGGCGCCGAGCTGCCAGGCGAGGGCGACCGGGTCGGCATCGCGCGCGTAGGCGCGGATCGCCTGCACCCAGGGCCAGTAGGCGGGCGCGCCCTCGTCCTCGCGGCAGCGGCCCCAGTAGACGCGGGCACCGCTCACCCGCGCATAGGTGGCGAGCTCCTCCGCGGCGCGCGTCTTGCCGATCCCCGGCTCCCCGACCAGGAGCTGGAGCGAGCCGCGTCCGGCGAGCGCGGCGTCCACCGCCTCGCGAAGCCGCTCCAGCTCCCGCTCGCGGCCGACGAACACCCCGCCGGCGAGGCTCTCCAGCGGGTTGACGGGGCGCTCCTCGGCCGCTTCGGCGGGCCGCTCCTCCAGTGCCCGCAGGATCAGCTCCCGAGCCTCCCTGGCGTTGGCCGGCCGATCCTCGGGGCGCTTGGCGAGCAGGGCGAGAACGGCCCGGTCGAGCGCCTCGGGCACCTCCGGGTTGTGGCGCGACGGCGGGACCGCGTCGGCGTGCAGGTGCTGGCTGATGATCGAAACCGCGTCGTCGCCGGGGAAGGGCGGCTGCCCGGTGAGCATCTCGTAGAGCAGGGCGCCGAGCGAGTAGAGGTCGCTCTGCGGGCTCGACGCCTGGCCCAGGGCCTGCTCGGGG
>DASXSZ010000007.1:0-12554 GCA_036505735.1 Solirubrobacterales bacterium | reverse complement strand
ACGGACTACTGGGGCGAGCCGTTCGACCCGCCGGCCTGGAGGGAGTCGCTGGCCGACACGCTCGACATGCCGCCAAACGGGGTTTGGCCGGCGGCCGAATCGCTGCAAGGCGACGACGAGGCAGACTGAGCGAGCGGTCTGGCCCCCGGCGGGCCAATGCTGCCACCATCTGCGCTCACGGAGGTGATCTTCGGCTGCCCGCCGAACTAGGCACGAGCGCGATGAGCGAACGTTCGAAGCCAGGGCGCGCTGCCCTTCATGGTCAACGTCGACGTCCCGCGGAGCTGGCAGGGCGAGGTCAACTCGGTCCTCGACCAGGCCGAGCGCCACTGGGGGCCGACCTTCTACAGCCGGCTGATCGCGAACGCGGTCAGCCGGGCGAGCGCCGGCAGCGCTTCGTAGGCTCGCCGCCTCCCATGTGAGAGCGAGGAGTGATATTGCTTCCCGGGTGATCTCCACCGTCGCCGTGGGCACCGACGGTTCCGAGACCGCCGGTGAGGCGGTCAAGCAGGCAGCGGAGTTCGCCCGCCGCTTCGACGCGAAGCTCGTCCTGCTCAGCGCCTTCAAGGATGCCCCGCCTGCCTCCGGCGCGGACGAAGCGCAATGGGCCTACAACCCGGCGGCACAGCTCCGAGAGATCCTCTCCCGGACCGAGGCGGAGATGAATGATCAGGGGATCGAGTGCACGACGGTCGTGGACGAAGGTGACCCCGCCGACGTGCTGGTCCGCCTTGCCAAGGACTGCGGTGCCGACGTGCTGGTGATCGGCAACAAGGGAATGCAGCGCCGCGTGCTCGGCAGCGTTCCCAAGTCGATCGCGCACAACGCCGACTGCTCGGTCTTCGTGGTGAAGACGACCTAGGAAGGGCGCGGCCCGGGCGATCTGAGCCCGGGCCCCGCCCTCTCGCGCATCCCGTAGCGCTCAGAACTTCTTGGCGGTCGGGATGTGGAGCTCCATGTACTGCCCGCCCTCGACAAGCTCCGGGTCGCTACTGGTCTTATGCACCTGCTCGTCGAGCAGATACGCGTCGTCGCCCAGGAACGGAGCGGGAATCACCCCCGACGCCTCCTCATCCTTGGTGACGAACCCGGGGGCTCCGGGCGTGAACACGTCCGGATCGGCGATCGCGACCCTGGTCAGCGAGCCGCTGCCGATGTCGTAGATCCAGACGCCGCCGCGGTAGGCCTGATTGCCGACGTCCTCCAGCATGATCACCTGGCCGCGGTTGTTCACCGTGATGTTGTCCAGCATCTGCGGTCCCGTCGAGCCCGTGCTCTGGGTACCGCCAGCGCTGTCCGGCGTGCCGATCGGCCCGTCGACCAGCAGCTTGATCTTGCCGCCCTGCGTGGGGTCGGATGGATCGTTGAAGCGCAGGCGCCAGAGGCGCGTGTGACCATCGAGGGTGCCCGCCGAGTTCGGTCCGAAGTTCGACGTCGTGACGAAATAGAAATCGGACGGATGGCTCGGATCCCAGGACCCGTCCTCGGGCCGCTGGAAGTTGGTCACGCCCGCCGCCTGGCCGTCGGCCTCGAGACTGCCGGTTCCCGATCCGGGAACCGCCGCGTGCGCGGTCAGGTCCACCACCGAGAAGTCGAACTCGTTGCCGGCCGCCCAGTCGGTCTTGCTGACCTCGGTCTGGGGCACGCCCGCGACCTTGATCCCGTAGAGCTTGCCGTTGGCGAGTCCGGACTTCTGAACCTCGTTGCCGGTGTCCTGCTTGGTGCCCGCGTGCACATAGACCTGTCCCGGGGTGCTGTCGTCGAGCGCCATGACGGCCGTCACGTCCCCGGTGTCCGGGTTGGCGACCACGTTCTCGAACGCCATGTTGCCCATCCAGGGGGTGAGCTCGTAGCTCTGCCCGGTGTCCACCACGTGGCCGAACGGGCGTCCCCCGCTCGACTCCTCACCGTCGGTGAAGATGTGGCCGGTGTAGCCCTTGCCCGTGGCCGAGTTGTAGTACGCCGAGATCGGCGCCAGGTCGGCCGAGCAGAGCCGATTGAGGCGGTTCGGTGCGGCATCACCGCTGGCGGCCGTCCAGGTGTCCAGGCCCGCGTCCCAGACGTTGACCGTCTGGATCAGGTCCTGACCGCTGACCACGCTGAGGTCGCTCTTGTTGATCGTCCACTTCGAGACGAACGCCCCCCTGGCGCCGTGCGTCCGCACCGCGCCCTCGCCGCTCGGGATCTCGTGGTTCGAGAGCAGGGTGAAGGTGCCGTCGCCATTGTCGTAGGCGCCGAGACCGTCCGGGATGCCCGCCATGCGGTAGCCGCCGACGGAATCGCCGGTGGTGAGGATCGACTTGGTGACGATCCCCGGCTGCGTCCGCACCAGGTATGAGGGCTGGGAGCTGCTCGGCCCGGTCTCCGTGCCCGGCGCAGCGACCGCAATCGCCCCTGTCAGTCCCAGGACCAGGGTCCCCAGCCCGATTACAAGAAGTCTCTTACCTCTCACTGTCGCTTCCTCCTGTCAGGTAGCTGAGCCGCCCGCCGATTGCGGCGGCTGAGGTCGGCGAATCTAGGAAGCGACGGCGGCCCCCCGGTTAAGGAAGTGGTCCCCCCGCGTATCGATTCTGTGAAAGCGAGGTAACGGCGGCGGGGTCAGGTCGCCTCGGCCGCCGCCAGAAACGCCTCCAGCCGCTCGTTGTAGGGCGCGCCGTTCGAGGGAATGGTGTGTCCCCGGCCCGGGATCACCGCCCGCTCGGCGCCAAGCGCATCCGCGAGGTGGTCGCACACCGCCTCGAAGGCGGGCGAGTGGTCTGCCGAGATCACCAGCTTCGGAAACGGTGTCGCCGCCAGCCGATCCAGCGGGATCTCGGCCTCCCAGGGCGGCCGTTCGCGCTTCGCCAGTTCCGCTCCCCGCGAGAGGTAGTCCGGCAGCTCCTCGGGCGTCTCGTGGGAGGAACCCGCGCCCGAGCGGAACAGCTGCAGGAAGGTGTCCGTCGGGATCGCGCCCGGATCGCTGTAGAGGAGCTTGCCGTTGGCGATCATCTCGTCGACGGCGGGCACGCCGGCCGCCGACGGCAGCACTCCCGGCTCGGAGACCGTCAGCGAGTGCACGGCCTCCGGGCGCAGCCCGGAGGGCAGCAGGGCGATCACCCCCCCATACGAGTGGCCCACAAGGTGAGCGCCCTCGCCGAGGAGCTCGGCGAACATCGGCGCTTCCACCTCGAAGTCGTTCCGATCCAGCGGCGGGCTGCTCCCGAAGCCCGGCCGGTTCGGCAGGATCAGCCCCCAGCGGTCGGCCAGCTCCCGCTGCTTCCGCCAGGTGACCGCAGCGCCGACGACGCTGCCGTGGATGAAGAGGACCGGCGGTCCCTCGCCGAGCCGTTCAACCTCCAGCGCCATGTTGAAGAGCCTACGATGGCCCCGGATGAAGCTCATCATCCAGATTCCCTGCCTGAACGAGGAGGAATCGCTGCCGCTCGTCCTCTCGGACCTGCCGCGCGAGGTGCCGGGCTTCGATCAGGTCGAATGGCTCGTGGTCGACGATGGCTCGACCGACGGCACGGTGGAGGTGGCGAGGCGCCACGGCGTCGATCACCTGGTACGGCTGACCAGTAACCGCGGGCTCGCGACGGCGTTCCAGGCGGGTCTCGACGCCGGATTGAAGCTGGGCGCCGACGTGATCGTCAACACCGACGCCGACGGCCAGTACAGCGCCTCGGACATCCCCCGGTTGGTCGAGCCGATCACAGCCCACCGCGCCGACATGGTGGTCGGCGACCGGCAGGTGCGGGACGTCGAGCACTTCTCGTTCACGAAGAAGCTCCTGCAGCGGCTCGGCAGCTGGGTGGTCCGCCGCGCCTCCGGGACCAAGGTGCTCGACACGACCTCGGGTTTTCGCGCCTACAACCGCGAGGCCGCGCTCCAGCTGATCGTGGTCTCGCGGTACACCTACACGCTCGAGAGCCTGATCCAAGCGGGAAAGATGTCGGTGGCGATCGAGGACGTGCCGATCACGCCGAACGAGACCGATCGCGAGTCCCGACTGTTCGGCTCCACGTCCGCCTACATCCGCCGCAACGCCTTCGCGATCTTCCGCGCCTACACGCTGTACGAGCCGCTGCGCGTCTTCATGATCCTCGCGGTCCTCTTCGGTGTCCTTGCACTCGCTGCCTGGTCTCCCTTCCTGTTCGACTGGATCGTCAACGGGGATCGCACCGGCCACATCCAGTCGCTCATTCTGGGCGCGGTGCTGATGCTGGCCGCCGTCCAGATGTTCGCCCTGGGCATCATCGGCGACGCGCTCGCGGGCCAGCGGGCGATCCAGCAGCGCGTCTACGAGCGGGTCAGGAGGCTCGAGCTCGAGACGGGCGTCGCGCCCTCCAACTACGAGCGCGGCGATCGCGACGCGAGGGGTCCGCTCACCGTGGAGACGATCGAGACCAGCGTCCCCCGGTGAGCACCAGCGCCCCCCTCCAGGTCGGCGGGAACATCTACGACAAGTACGGCACTTCCAACCCGGTGGCGCGCCGGCTGATGGCCGGGTTCACCCGCCGGCTCGACGAGCTGGTCGAGCGGACCGGCGCCTCAGAAGCGCACGAGGTCGGCTGCGGGGAGGGCGAGCTGGCGATCCGGCTCGCCCGCAGGGGGCTGCGGGTTCGCGGCACGGACGCCTTCCCTGGCGTTCTCGAGGAGGCCCGCCGTCGCGCTCGCGCGGCGGGGGTCGAGATCGAATTCGAGGCGTCCCCGGTGGAGGAGCTGGACCTTGAGGGGCACGCCGCAGAGCTGATCATCTGCTGCGAGGTGCTCGAGCATCTCGAGGACCCACAACGGGCCCTGGAGGTCCTCGCCGGGCTCGCCCGGCCATGGCTGATCGCGAGCGTCCCGCGCGAGCCGCTCTGGCGCGCCCTCAACCTGGCGCGGCTCTCCTACGTCGGGGATCTGGGCAACACTCCAGGGCATCTGAACCACTGGTCGAGGGCCGGATTCGTGCGGTTTCTCACCTCCCGCTTCGAGGTAGTCGATCTGCGAAGCCCGACCCCGTGGACGATGGCGCTCTGCCGCGCGCGTCGGCCCGGTTAAGGAGCAGCGAAAAATCGCCCCACTAGAATCGCCGCCTTCATGACGGGCCCGCGACAGACGATACGGGCGCTCCGCGCACGCCCCGGAGTCGCCGCCCTGGTCACGCTCGGCATCGCCTGGGGATTCGTCATGCACCAGGCAGGCTGGGCGCAGCTGGCCCACTTCGCGCAGGTGCGCGCCTTCGACAAGGGACAGGCACAAATCGACCAGTGGCACTGGGAGACCAACGACAAGGCCTGGGTCGACAAGCACTTCTACTCCGTAAAGAGCCCGGGCGTCGCCGCTCTCACCACCCCTCTCTACGCGGCGATCGAGGGACTGGGTGGCGAGAAGCTCGCCCGGGCGGCCGTCGACAACGCCAGTCGGACCGCGCATCCGAAGTGGCACCCGGACAGCGTCATCCCGCTCGAGAACTACGGCTACGACGTCCAGCGCGGCCTCCGGGTCCAGTCGAGGGTCGAGGAGGAGACCCCGATCATCTGGGCGCTAACCTTGCTCGCGGCGGTCATCCCGGGCGTCCTGTTGCTGCTGGCCGTGCGCTGGGCGGCCGACCGGTTCGTGCCCGGCTACGGGACCGCGGCCGCCATCACCCTCGGCCTGGCCACGGTCGTGATGACCTTCGCAGCCGAGTTCTTCTCCCATGTGATCTCGGCCGGGCTCGGCTTCGCGGCGTTCTGCGTCCTGATGAAGGAGCGGGACGGCCCGCCGCGCTGGGGGCTGGTGGCGCTGGCGGGCCTGCTTGCCGGGCTCGCCGTCACCTTCGAGTTCCAGACGGGCCTTGTCGGCGTCGTTCTCTTCGGCTACGCCCTCTCGCGCAGAAACCAACATAAAACGGGTCGCGCTGGCGCGCGCCCTCGCATCAGCCGCGGGGTCGCGTACGCCGGCGGGGCGCTGGCGGGCGCGCTGCCGATGCTCGCCTTCAATCTCTGGGCCTTCGGCAATCCGCTCAAGCTCGCCTACGGCGACGCCGTCGCCTTCCCGGGCGCCAGCGGGCACGACAAGCTCGGCCTCAACAGCCACGGCTTCTTCGGCATCACCGCACCGCGGTTCGACAGCGCCTCCCAACTGCTGTTCGCGGGCCGCGGGTTGCTGGTCCTGACCCCGATCGTCGTGATGGCGGTCGCGGGGGTGATCATCATGCGGCGCCGCGGGCACCGCGCCGAGGCAAACACGATCCTGGCGGTCGCGGCCCTCTACTTCCTCTACAACTCGGGCTACTGGCTGCCGTTCGGCGGCGGGACGCCGGGCCCGCGCTTCCTGATCCCCGCCCTCCCCTTCCTGGCGATCGGGCTGGCCTTCGCCTACCGGCGCCTACCCGCCCTGACCCTGGGGCTGGCGATCCCCTCCGCGGTCTTCATGCTGGCTGCAACCCTCACCTATCCGCTGCTCGGTAAGCAGGGAACCGGCACCTGGGCCGATTGGATCGTCCAGGGCCGCCTCGAGCACACGGTCCTGACCGCCTTCGGCGTCACCAACGCCTGGCTCGCCATCGCGCCATTCGTGGCGATGCTGGCGACCGCGGTCGCCCTCGCGGCCCGGGCCACGCCGGCGACCTCGCTGAGTGACTTCAGGTTCGCCATGCCCGCCGTCGTGGGCTGGGGGTGCGTCTCGGCAACCGCCCCTGCGATCGCCGGATCCGAGATCAGTCCGCTGAACCCGGGCAACAGCTCCGCCCTATGGCTGGTCGCCGCCGGCGTGGTGCTCTCGCTTGCGACCCTCGCGGTGGTCCGAGCGCGGGAGCGTCGCGCTCAGCCCGGTCCGGAGGTACCGCCGACCACCGAGCCCGCCCTTGGGCCCGAGCTCGCCTTCGACGACCCCAGCTCGTAGACCACCAGCCCCGGGAGCCTGTAGCTCCTCAGGGGCAGCCCGGCGATCGACTTGCGCGCGGCACCCTGCTGAGGAGTGCCGAGCGTGAGGCCCGTGTGCAGGATCACCGTGCGCACGCCGTATTCCTGCAGCTCCCTTACGGTCGCGGCGTCAGGGAAGTTCGCCATGTCCCGGACCAGGTTCAGCACGACGGCGGGATTGGTGCTGGCTCTGCCGTTGACGATCTCAGGGAAGCCCACCGTGGACTCGAGCTGATAGGCGCGGTTCTCCTTGGCGGTGAGCGCCGGCAGGTGGAGCTGGGGTTGCGGGATATCGGCGGTCGAGGGGCCTGACGGCGGCACGGACGGCTGCGCCTGGTTGTCGAAGGGATCGAACGGCAGGCTCCGGCCCTCGGTGACGATCGCCAGGCCGAGCAAGCCGGCGACGGCGATCGCGGAGGACGCCGGCCACCGCTTTCGTCCGGCCGTGCGGATCGCAGCCTCGGCACCCGCCGCCGCCAGCAGAGCGAGCGTGAGGGACGAGAAGGTCGCCAGGCGCCCGGGGGTGCGAATCGCGTCCCAGCCGGGGAGCGCGTCGTAGAGGACACGGTAGGGCCAGAGCAGGCCGCCCTGCTCGCGGAAGCCGAGCTCGAGCACCATGATCACCACCGTCACGATTCCGAGGCCCACGCGCGAGCGCTTGGGCAGGCTCCTCGATCCGAGGCCCACCACCGCCAGGACGAGGATCACCGCGCCGGGGAAGAGCGTCTTCTCCTGCCAGGTCGTGAGGGTGTCGCGAATGCCAGCCGTGGCCGCGCCCCAGACCCAGTTCTCCTCCGGCGCCGTCAGGAAGACCTTGAGAGGACCGGAGAAGGCGGCGACCTCGTGCGGACTCCGCTTCGCAGCCGGGAACTCGTCCGCGATGTGGAGGTAAGCGTGCGCGATCCAGTAGGAGAAGGCGAAGAAGACGACGGCGCCGGCCGCCCCGGCGACGACCATCCGGCGGGGCAGCGGGGGCCTGCCGCGAACCAGCCAGGCCACGACTGCGATCAGAACGGCTCCGGCGAGCCCATAGGCGAATGGCAGGCCGAGCACCCAGCCGATCGACAGCTGCCACGCCGCCACCACCCAGGCCGAGAACAGCCACCACGGCCTCAGCAGGCGGATGCCGCGGATCGCGAATGCGATCGCCAGCGGGATGCCACCGCTCGAGATCACCTGCAGGTGGCCGTCCTGCTCCAGTCTGTATGGGGCAAAGGCGAAGGCGGCACCGGCGATCGCGGCGCCGGCCGGGCCCAGGCCGAGCTCGCGGGCCAGCAGGTACGCGCCGAAGAAGGCGAGCGCGTAGGCGAAGATGAAGAGGAGGTCGTAGCGGACGATCGCCGCGTGGGGGCCACTGCCGATCAGGCCGGCCGGCGCGTAGCCGATCAACGCGTCCCCGAAGGCCAGCGAGTCCTTGATCGGCCAGAAGCGGTTGGCGTCGAAGAAGTGCAGGGGTTGGTGGAGCAGGGCGTGGCCACCCCACGCCGGCTGCCAGGCCTCGGCGAGGGGGTCACCGATGTCCCGTGGGATGTCGGTCCCGAGGTGGAGCAGCAGGGGCCAGGTCATCACGATCGCGACGAGGCACGCGCCGGCCGCGGCGATCAGCACCTCCCTGCGATTCAGGCTTCGTGAAACGGGTCGCGCTGTCGCGCGCCCTCGCATAGACATGAGCCGGGCATCCTCGCAATTCATGTTGTGGAGCGGCGTGCCCGGGCCTAAGCTGCGCCCATGGTCGTTGCCCTGATCGCCGTCGGAGTGATCGCCTTCCTGGCCGTCGACGCGTACGTCCTCTACCGCATCTTCGCCGGGCGGGCGAGTGCCGACGATTACGGCATGTTCATGGTGCCCGGCGAGACCACCGTGACGCTGCCCGCCGGCCAGCTCAAGATCTCCTACCAGGAGGAGTACACGGCCGGAGGCTACGAAAGCAGCATCGACTTCGCGGTGCCCGGGGCATTGAAGGTGCAGATCACCAACGCCGCCGGCGGGGATCCGCTCCCGATCACGGGTCCCGGCGTCAAGGGCATGGGTGCGAATCTCGACACCGGCCGCGGCTGGAGCCGCGCCCGGGTCGGCACCGTCGAGATCGTCGAGCCCGGCGATTACACGATCACCGCCGGGCCCGCGATCGAGGGCGGAATCGAGCCGAAGATCCTGCTCGGGAAGTAGGTCAGCCCTTGTCAGGCCGGTCCGGGTAGAGCTCGTCGATCGTGACGAGCGGGCGGTAGGGCGCCTTTGCCGCGTCCTCGATTGCCTGAGCACCGCCCGCCAGCCGGTCGACCACCGCGGTGACACCGGCCACCTCAAGACCCTCCTCGAGGATGCGCTCGATCGCCCGGACTGTCGATCCGCCGGTCGTGACCACATCCTCGACCACCAGGCAGCGCGTCCCCCGCTCGAGCACCGGGCCCTCGATCCAGCGCTGCAAGCCGTGCTGCTTGCGCTCCCTGCGTACGAAGAACGCGACCAGCCCATCCCCGCCCCGCGCCCCGATCGCGGCGCAGGCGAGGGGATCGGCCCCCATCGTCATGCCGCCGACCGCGTTCGCCCCGCGCTCCGCGGCCTCGGCGGCGATCAACTCGCCGGCCGCGCGGTAGGCGGGCGGTCTCAGCAGCGCCCGCTTCGCGTCCACGTAGTACTGCGCGGTCTGACCGCTCGACAGCGTCACCTCACCGATCACCAAAGCGTGCGCGCGCAGCTCGTCCAGCAGGGTGGCCCGGGCGCTCTCGGTGTCCGGCGGCATCGGGGCATCCTAGGATGCGCCGATGCGGACGGGATACAGGCTCGCGATCTGGGTCGCGGGGGTGACCGCCGCAATCGCACTGGCGCTGGCCGTGGTCGAGCTTCTCGCTGAGGGCCGCGATCCGTCGGCATACGGCAAGGTGCCGGTGCCGGGCCGCGACTCGGTGAGCCTCCCCGCCGGCGAGGTGATCGTCTTCTACGGCGAGCGGGACGCGGGCGGCGATCGGCCCGTGACGGTCCCCGTCGACTTGAGGGTCTTCGTACGCACGACGCGGGGCCAGCTGCTCGGTGCCACCCCTTACGGGGTCGAGCAGTCCACCGACGGCGACTTCGTCAGGCGCTCGATCGGCAAGCTCGATGTCCCGGAGGCCGGTGCGTACGAGGCGGTCACTTCCGCTGGCGCCTCCCGGCGAGGTGGCGAGATCAGCTTCGGCCGGAACGGAACGCGGGACTTCGCCTACGTCGCCTTCGTGCTGGCCGGGGGCCTGCTGCTCGCCGCGATCCTGGGGTTCGGCACCCTGCTCGTCGAGCGCCGGGAACGCGGGCGCTAGCCGAGCGCCTCGCGAAAGCCCTGGCGCCAGGTCGGGTAGCGGGGCTGCCAGCCGAGCTCGCGCTTCGCCTTCTCGTTGTCTGCACCCTCGAGCTGGGTGGCCATCAGGGCCGCCTGCTTGCCGCCGATCCAGCTCGCCAGCCAGACGGGGACTCGGCGCGGCGGCTTCGCGCCGAGCGCCTCGGCGTAGGCGGGAAGCCATTCGGACATCCGGGCGGGCTCGTCGTCGCAGACGTTGTAGACGCCTGATCCCCGGTCAAGCGCGGCCAGCGTCGCCGAGACCGCGTCGTCCATGTGGATGAAGGAGAAGATCCCGGTCGCCTTGCCGACGATCGGCAGGCGGCGCCTGCGGGCGTCCGCGGCCCAGGCCCCATCGCTCGCATAGGCCGATCCCGGCCCGTAGAAGAAGCCGTAGCGGAGGACAACTCCCTCGATGCCTGGGGTCTCTACGGTCGAGCGCTCGAGTGCCTCCAGCGCGATCGCCCCTTGGGCGGCGGGAAGCTCAGGCGGCAGGTCTATCAGCGGGTCGTCTTCGGTGTGCGCGGGCTCTCCCGTCGAGGCATAGAAGAAGCAGACGCTCTGGACGATCAGTCGCCCCGCGCCGGCCTCGGCCGCCGCACCGGCCAGCGCGGGGCCCGCGTTTCCTCGCAGCTCGGTCGTGGGACCGAATGTCTCCTCCGCCCTCTTGTAGTCGAGCTTCGCCGGGAGACTCGTGAGTTGGTTGATCACGACCTCGGGCCGGGCATCGACCACGGCCCGCTTCAGAGCATCCGTGTCCCGCGCGTCCACCACGACGGGCTCGGCGCCGAGCCCGCGAACGATCTCGGCGCGCTCCGCGGAGCGAGTGGTTCCCATCACCTCGTGGCCGGCGGCCCGAAGCTCCTTGACCAGGGGACGGCCGATCACGCCGGTCGCTCCCGCGACGAAGACCCTCATCCGTTCGAGATTACGCGGCCGGCAGGGCCGCGAAACCTACTCGTAGATGTGAATCGCGTCCCCGAGGTTGATCCAGTTGTAGATGAAGACCGAGAAGGGGATCGGGTTCCGCACGCAGCCGTGGCTCGCCGCCTCGTGCATCGGCACCGGGTTGTAGCCGTGCGTCGCGTAGCCGCGGATGAAGTAGACGGAGTAGTACATCCCGTGGGAGTTGTAGCCCGGGGTCTTGCTGTAGAAGTGGTAGGTCCCGCGGACGGTCGGCGTCGAGGGCTTACCGGTCGAGACGTGGAAGGTCGCCGCGACCCTGTCCCCGTCGACCAGCGCCATCACCTGCCGGGATAGGTCGACCTCGACGTGGTGAGCCTCGTGGTAGCGGGGCTGGAACGCGCCCCTCCCCATCAGCAGCTTGCGGAAGATGACCGGCTTGTACTGGTAGTTCCTGGCCATGTTGTTGACCTTGCGGAAGGCGAGCGTCGCGAGGCGCGAGCCGAGTGTCAGGTGGCTGCTCACGTGGGGGCCGAGGTAGTAGCCCTCGTCGACCAGGGACTGGTTGTAGAGGCGCGTGACCGGCCCCTTGCCCAGGTGCTTCGGGACCGAGACGCTGAAGCGCTGGGGCGGGGAGCTCTGGGCGCCGCTGGAGGCGGTGACCTCGTAGTTGCAGCAGGAGTCGATCACGAACGGGAACGAGTACTTCCCGTCGCCGCCCACGCCGATCTGCTTCTTCTCGACGGTCCGGCCGCTGGCCTGCACCGTGACGGTCACCTCATCCCCGGGGACGGCGCCGGGAAGCGTCCCGCTCGCGGTCGCCTTGTCGAGCAGGCCGAGCTTCTTCGGCGCGTTCACGTTGAGCGTCGGCGGGCCGGGGGCGGCGCTCGCGGAGGCGGCCGGGAAGGCCAACGAGGCGGACGCGGCAGCGAGGATGAAGGCTGTCCCTGCCCTGCGAATCACGCGCGGCATTGTGCACGATCCGGCGGCGTCCTGCAGTTGCTGGGGCAACCAATTCGCCGCTCGGTCCGTTGTTCGGTGACGAACGCTCGACCCCGAACCAGGGTTACGCGACGAGCTTCTTGCGCAGCGCCCGGACCGGGATCGTGAAGAGCAGGGCGCTGACGGCGGCGAGCCACGCCGCGTTCCCAACGATCGACCAGAGCTCCGGTCCCGTCGCCAACCCCCGCGTGATCTCGACCAGGTGGTAGAGCGGCATGAACCAGGCGACGACGCCGACCCAGTCGGGGAGCTGGTTGAAGGGGAAGAAGATCCCCGAGAACAGGAACATCGGCGTGATCCCGAGGGTGAAGAAGTAGGAGTAGAGATCGATCTTCGGGATCAGCGTCGTGAACGTGTAGCCGATCACCGAGAAGCAGAGCCCGCCGAGCACCACGAACGGCGGGATCAGCAGCGCCCACCACGACGAGATCAGGCCGAAGGCGGCCACCACGGCCAGGACGACGCAG
>DASXSZ010000006.1:0-11579 GCA_036505735.1 Solirubrobacterales bacterium | reverse complement strand
ACGTAGCTCCCCGGCGCGTCGAGTCGGAGCGCGCGCTCGAGCAGACCGAGCCCCGTATCGATCTCCCGGCGATCCCAGAGCGAGCGGTCCTGGTCCTCCAGCAGCACCAGCTCGCCGCCTGGGCCCACCCTGGCCTCCCGGCGCGAGTCCTGCAGCAGCATCAGCGCCAGCAGCCCGATCGCCTCCGGCTCGTCGGGCATCAGGCGGGCCAGCGTGCCCGCCAGGCGAATCGCCTCGCCGGAGAGCTCGCGGCGGACCAGCGACTCGTCGGAGGTCGCGAGATAGCCCTCGTTGAAGATCAGATAGAGCGAGGCGAGAACCGACGGGAGGCGGTCGGGCAGGTCGTGGTCGGCCGGCACCTCGTAGGGAATGTTGGCCGCCTTGATCTTCCGCTTCGCCCGGACCAGGCGCTGGGCCATCGTCGCCTCGGCGACCAGGAAGGCCCGCGCGATCTCGGGTGTGGCCAGTCCCCCGAGGGTGCGCAGGGTGAGCGCCACCCTCGCCTCCGGGGCGAGCGCGGGGTGACAGCAGGTGAATATCAGCCGTAGGCGGTCGTCGGAAATCACCGGCGCTTCCTCCACGTCCTCTTCCTCGGTCGAGGTCGGCTCGAGCGCCTGCAGCTCCTCCCGCTTCTCGCTCCCGCGGCGCTCGCGCCGGAGCCGGTCGATCGCCTTGTTACGGGCCGTCGTCGTGATCCAGGCGCCCGGGTTGTCCGGGATGCCTCGCTCGGGCCAGACCTGCATGGCGACCAGGAAGGCCTCCTGCACCGCGTCCTCGGCGAGGTCGAAGTCGCCGAGCACCCGAATGAGCGAGGCGATCGCCCGTCCCGACTCGTGCCGGAACAGGCGATCGACCAGCTCTGGCGATGCCTCCGGTTCCGCTAGGCCGCCTGTTCCTCGACGAGGTTCCCGGCCTCGTCGAACACCATCACCGGTCGGATCTCGACCGATCCGTTGGTCGCGCCTGGGATCTTGGTGGCCCACTCGATCGCCTCGTCGAGATCCTTGCAGTCGATCTCGTAGAAGCCGCCGAGCTGCTCCTTGGTCTCGGCGAAGGGCCCATCGGTCACGGCGCGCTCGCCGTCCCGGACGCGGACCGTGGTCGCGGTCTGGGTCGGATAGAGGCCCTCGCCGCCGACCAGCACGCCCTTCTCCTGCATCTCCTGGGTGAGCGCGCCGTACGCCTGGGAGACCGCCTGCATGTCCTCGGGACTGGCGCTCTGCGCGGCGCTCTCGTCGCCGTAGATCGTCAACACGTACTTCATCTCTTGCTCCTTGTCTCGGGGCGGCGCGATTCGCCGCTTCACCCTAACGACGAACCGCGGCCGGCCAAATCGACAACTCCGCGGACGCGACCTAGACTCAGCCCGCATGGAGGCCAGCGGGGCACGGAAGCCCTTCCACCGGCGGGGCTCCTTCTGGCTCGGGCCGTTCACCTGGGGCCTCGGCCTGTTGCTCGCCGTCGGGCTTGGGGTCGCCTGGTACGTGCTCGGCGGCTTCCCGCGCGACCACGACAAGTACGGCGAGGTGGCGGTGCCCGGCCAGGCGGTTCTCGCGCTCCCCGCCGGCGACGTCCGCCTCAACTTCGAGAACCACGCCACCCACACCGGCGACAGCACGAACCTCGACGACCGGCCCGCCGGCCTCGACGTGCGGGTGACGTCGGCCGCGGGAGGCGAGCAGCTCGCGATCGACGACGTGCCGGGCTGGCTGTTCAGCTCGACGAGCGGCAGCCGCGGCCATGAGCCGTACGGCAAGATCGACGTGCCGAGCGCCGGGAATTACCTGGTCGCGGCAGGCGCCGAGGGTCAACCGGTCCCGCCGGCGCCGAAGGTCGCCACTGTCGCCGCGCAGCCGCCCTCGGTCGATTCCGGACCGGCGATCTCGGTCGGCCAATCCCCGTGGACCCCGGGCGACTCGAAGCTCCTCGGCGCGATCCTCTGCGGGGTCGTGGTGATGGGCCTGGTGATCGCCTTCAGGTTGCCCTTCCGTCGGTTCGTCTCCGACTCGTAGCCCGTAGGTTGGCCGGCGACCATGGCTCACGGAAAGACCATCGTCTTCTTCCCGGAGGGGGCATTCGGCCCGACCAACAACTGCGTCGGCATTGGTGAAGTCCTGCGTAGCCGCGGCCACCGCGTGGTCTTCGTGATCGAGGAGTCGTTCGCCGGCACCCTGGAGAAGAAGGGCTTCGAGGAGCGGCTGATGCGCCTCGCGCCGCTGCCGGAGGCGGAGGAGGCGCCCGGGCAGTTCTGGAAGGACTTCATCCGCGAGACCGCTCCGGTATTCAGGAGGTCGACCTTCGACCAGCTGGGGGAGTTCATCGCCCCGACCTGGCGGGCGCTGCTCGATGGCGCGCGCTATGTCGACGAGCGCCTGGTCGAGATCTTCGAGGAGGTGCAGCCAGACGCGATCGTCGAGGACAACGTCTGCGCCTTCCCGGCGATACCCGCGAGCGGACGCCCCTGGGTCCGGATCGTCTCCTGCAATCCCCTCGAGCTCAAGGACCCGGAGCTCCCGCCGCCCTTCTCGGGGCTGCCGATCGACGATCGGTCCGCCTGGGATCAGTACCGGGAGGAGTACCGGCGGGTCACCGACGAGATGCAGGCCGGCTTCAGCGAGTTCTGCACCGAGCGCGGCGCGCCACCCCTCCCGGAGGGGGAGATGATCCACGAGTCCCCGTGGCTCAACCTCTGCCTGTATCCGAAGGAGGTCGACTATCCGCGCTCCCGGCCGCTCGGGCCGACCTGGCACAACCTCGAGTCGAGCGTTCGCACCACCGACGCCGAGTGGACGCTTCCGCCGGAGCTTGCCGACGGGAATGGCTCCCTGATCTACGTCAGCCTGGGATCGCTCGGCTCGGGCGACGTGCCGCTGATGAGGAGCCTGGTCGAGGCGCTGGCGGAGACCCCGCATCGCTACGTGGTCTCGAAGGGCCCCCAGCACGCGGAGTACGAGCTGGCGGACAACATGGTCGGCGAGGAGTTCCTTCCCCAGGTCTCGGTGCTGCCGCAGGTCGATCTGGTGATCACCCACGGTGGCAACAACACGACCACTGAATCCCTGCACTTCGGCAAGCCGATGATCCTCCTGCCGATCTTCTGGGACCAGCACGACAACGCGCAGCGGATCGACGAGACCGGCTTCGGCCTTCGCCTGCCGACCTACTCGTTCGGCGACGGCGATCTGCCCGGCGCCATCGACAGGCTGCTCTCCGACCGCGACCTCGATGACCGCCTCGCGGACGTTGCGAGGCGGCTGCAGGCGAGCCCCGGAAACGAGCGCGCCGCGGGACTCGTCGAGCAGGTGGCGGTGACGGCCGAGCCCGCCGCCAGCCGCTAACCTCAGCGGCGGACCGTGCTAGGCGGGGAGGTAGCGGTGCCCTGTCACCCGCAACCCGCTCTAGCGGGGCTGAATCCCCGAACGAGGGACAGGCCCTCGGGGCCGGGCCGCCGCGGGCGGCGTTGACGGCCAGGTCCTGCGCAGTGTGGGCCCGCGAACCAGGTCAGGTCCGGAAGGAAGCAGCCTTAAGCGGTAGCCGGCATGTGATGCAGATCAGCCTGGCCCGAGCCAAACGCAGCGGACACGCCTGGGAGCCGCGTCTCGAGGACGGGTGCACGGTCCATCCTTGAAACACCCCTGCGAGGGAGCACCCCGCGGGGCCCGTGGCGGGCGGCCTGTACGTGCTCCGGACCAGAAACGTCGGCACCAGGGTCCACCAGGCTGCTCGCGTCTCTGCGGACCCTACGCTCAGCCGTCAGCGAACTCCAGGCCGTAGCCCATCTCCAGCCCCGTCGGGTCCACTACCGGATCTACACCTTCCTTGGCGATTAGGCGGAAGCCGGCCCGGGTGAAGATTTCAATCCAGTCATCCTCACGAAGTAGGCGCTGGTTTGTCACTGAGTGCAGCCAGACGTACCAGTTGTAGTAGCCCCTCCCCTGAGGATCCTCGGCTAGGAGGTTGGATCGGCCTTCCAGGTGAGGGTCCGAAACCTCGACGACGAGCAGTTTCGCGTCCGGAAAGCGCTGACCGACTGTGTGGAGGAACTGGACCGTTCCCTTTATGCCGCGATCAGCCACAACCTCATGGAGCACGAACGCGAAGACAACGAAGTCCACTTCGAGGTGCGGCACGAAATCCGGCGCCGAAGCGTGCACGATCGAGATCCGATCGGACATGCCACACCTCTCTACGTGCTCTCGTGCCGAGACCACTGTTTCCTCAGCAACCTCGACTCCAACGGCCTGGAGCGTCGGGTTCTGGCTGCATAGGGTGGTCAGGTAGGACGCGTTCCCGCAGCCGTAATCCAAGACCGATCTGCCCTCGGGACCGACGCGCTCCATCAGTCGCAGGATCAGAGGGATCGCGTCGAAGGCCGCCATTCCCGCGCTGCCCAAGGCGACATGGAGATCGCTGCGGGGCACGCTGCCGGCACCGTCCCTGATTAGGGTTCCGACCTTCTGAAACAGGGGTCGATACCCGGCAAGGAACAGCTCAAGCCACCCGCGCACCGCACGCAACTCCTCGAGCTCGGGAGCCAGACGCCAGAGATTGTCGACGCGCTCAAGGACACCCTCGCAGCGCAGGGCCTCGAGCAGCGCATGTGCCGCGCGTTCGTCTCCGCCACCTAGGCGCTCAACAAGACCCTGAGCCTCGACCCCCTCCTCCAGGGCCGACAGTAACTCCTCATCGTTCAGCACGGCCCAGAGGACCTCAGCAGTCGCCCAAGCCGAGATGTAGCGAAGGGCGGCTAGTAGCGTTGGCCGGAACTGCGGACGCTTGGCGGCTTCGTTCGTAGTGGTGTTAATCGCGATCTGCGACAAGGGCACCCTCCTCTTGCAGCTGGCGGCCGAGACTGTTCAAGGCGCGCCCGAGGATCTCGATCTTCCGCTCGTTTCCGACCGTGATCCGCAGACCCTCTGCCAGTCCAAACGGCTCGGCGGAAGCGACGAGAATCCATGCCCGCTCGGCGAGGAATCGCTGGATCTCCTTCGCCTCAGCGGCGCTGCGGCATATCGCAAGGACAAAGTTCGTCGAGCTGTCGAGAATTCGCTCGAACAGCCCACACGCTCGCAGCTGATGGGTGAGTTCCTCGCGCAACGGTCGGATTCGACCGGCGAGCCTCTCGGGAAAGTCAGGCTCTTCCGCGAGGGCACCGATAAGCCCCTCCACGGCCAGTCGATCAACGGGGTAGTACTCCTGCCTTGACCGTAAGCGCTCCAACGTGCGAGCGTCGCCGATCATGCAACCAAGCCGCAGACCGCCGAGCGCGAAAGACTTCGAGAACGACTTGAACACGATCAGCCGGTCAAAGCGGTCAAGCCAGCGAAGGCCCGGCGCCCCGTCCGCAAAGTCGGCGTACGTTTCATCGAGAAAGAGATAAGCACCGCTCCCCAGGACGGCGAAGAGATCTTCGTCGCGAAACGGCTGCCCGGTTGGATTGTTCGGGCTTGCGACCATGACTACATCGTTCGGCTCTACCGCCTCAAACAGCGCCCGTGGCATCGCGGCGTAGTCAGAGAGTTCGAATGCTCTCGCGGGTAGACCCAGTGCTGCCGCCCGGTCAGTGAAGCCGTTGAACCCGGGTCTAACCGTGATGGGCCGCCCAAGTTCCAAGAGACACAGATCGGTCGCCTCGTCGACCCCAGTGGTTAGAACCACCTGTCGCGGTGACACACCGAAGTGCCGTGCAGCTGCCTCTGAGGCCCGCTTCGTCTCGCCGATCGGGTAGATGTTGGCTCGCTCGGCAGCGTCGCGGATGCGTCGAACCGCTGCCGGCGGCGGACCCCACGGTGCCTCGTTTAGGTGTAAACGAAGCGGCCGCCAGGACTCCCCGGGCTCGCGGAAGCGACTGTCGAGCAGCGAATGCCTCATGCCCGAACAAGGGGGAGTGAGAGGCAGCGCGGACCGCCCCCTGTCTCAAATAGGGGCTTGCCTGGGACAGCGATCGGCTCGCTCCCGGCTGCGAGCAGTGCCTCCGTGACAAGTGCGCTTAGCGCTTGCACGGCGCGGCCTCTCGGCGCCGTTCCATGATCTGGTCGACTCACTGCCCGAGCGTCATCCGCTCGGTCCCGGGCGGATCCTTGTCGAGTTCGTCGATGCCGCTCTGCTCGGGGATGGTCGCGGGCTCGCCGCGGTGGAAGGTCAGCACCGTCCTCATGCCGTCCTCCGTCATGTCCGAATTGTGCCACCCTCCTTCCGGATCGTTTGGCCGGCCTGCTTGGAGGCCCAGGTCGCGACCCTGCACCAGTTCGCCGGCCCGCCGCCCGTCCGTGCGGCGAGCGCCCGCGAGAGCTCGCAGTAGCATTGCGTGATCTGCAGGTTCCGCACCGCCGGGTCGGCCAGCGCGACGATCCGCTCGACGTCCGCGAGCGTCGGCGCCCACCCCGCCGCCGTGCCGCTGAGATCTGCATCGCCTGCCACCAGCGCCGCCGACTCTATATCGACCGGGCCCCGGGTCAACGACACCCAGCCGCAGCGAACCTGCTCACTTGGTCCGTCAGGCCGTGGACCGTCGCGGTGCGTGCTCCTCTCGCGTGACGCCGCCACCGGTCGGGGGCCTCGAGCAGACGCCAGTTCGCCCGGCTAGTGTCGGGTCGTGAGCACGGACGTTCTCCGGCGGTCGTTGCAGGCCGTTACAGTCGTCTTCGGCAACCCCGAGATGCGGCTCCTGCAGCTGGCCTGGGGCGCCGAGTCGCTTGCGACCTGGTCGTTCGCGATCGCGCTTGGCGTCTACGCGTTCGAGGCGGCCGGGGCGACGGCGGTGGGGATCGCCGCGCTGGCGCGTCTCCTGCCCGGCGCTCTTGCGGCGCCCTTCGGGGGCCTGATCGGCGATCGCTCTTCGCGACGCATCGTCCTGGTAATCAGTGCCCTCGGCAACGCCGCACTCCTGGGGGTGGCCACTGCCGCCGCGGCGGCCGACGCCCCTGCTGCCGTCGTCTTCGTCCTCGCCGGGCTATCCACTGTCGCGATCAGCCCGTACGTGCCCGCAGACGGAGCCCTGATGCCTTTCGTGGCCCGGACGCCCCAGGAGCTCTCAGCGGCGAACGTCGCCCACAGCGTGGGGGACAACCTCGGCTTCCTGGTCGCCGGCGTCGCTGGCGGCGTCCTGCTCGCCACGGCCAGCCCGCAGGCCGTCTTCGGGATGGCAGCGATCGCCGGCCTGATCACAGCACTTCTACTTGCGCGGCTGACTCCCGACGCGCGTCCCGCCTATGCCCGCGAGACGTCCGGCACAATCCTCGTAGAGATGGCGAGGGGAGCGCGATCGCTGCTCGCCGACCCGCGGCTGCGCCTCGTGGGAACCGGCCTCTCCCTGTTGGTGTTCTTCGAGGGCGCAGCCGACGTCCTCGCCGTGATCGTGGCGCTCGACCTGCTCGGGCTCGGTCAGGGAGCGGTGGGCTATCTCAACGCGGCATGGGGAATCGGCGCGCTGCTCAGCGGCGCTGCTCTCGCGGTGCTCATCAACCGCGGCCAGCTCGCGGTCGGTTTGGTTCTGGGCTGCCTGATAGCCGGAACCTCTCTCGCGCTGCCGGGGGTCTGGGTGGTCGCCGCGGCCGGCTACATCGCCTGGGTCGGAATGGGCTTTGGCTACACCTTCGTGGAGGTGGTGGCGCGGACGCTCCTGCAGCGGCTGGGGTCCGACGAGACGCTCGCTCGGGCGCTCGCGTTCCTGGAGACGTCCCGCTTCGCAGCTATGGCCCTCGGATCCATCGCGGTACCCGCCCTGATCGCGCTGTTCGGCGTGAGGGGGACGCTGATCGCGGTCGGGCTCATCGTTCCCGCCTTCGCGCTTGCTCGCTGGTCTGCGCTCCGTGCCCTCGAGATCGGTGCACCGGTCCACGAAGAGCACTTCCGGCTGCTGCGCGAGCACCCCATCTTCGCGCCGCTGCCGATCGACACGCTCGAGCGGTTGAGTCATGACCTCGTGACCGTTACCCCGGCTCCCGGTGAGGCGCTCGTCACGCAGGGAGAGCCGGGCGAGCGCTTCTACCTGATCGCGGACGGAAAGGTCCGGGTGGAGGTCGACGGGGTTGTTCGCCGGACGCACGCCGAGGGAGAGTGCTTCGGGGAGATCGCTCTGCTCAATGACGTCCCGCGGACTGCGACCGTTAGCGCGCTTGAGGGCTGCCGGCTGTTGGCCCTGGACCGGGATCATTTCATCAGCGCCGTGACCGGGCACCGACGCAGCGGTGAGGCGGCCGCATCCGTCGTGGAGCACCGACTTGCTGTGCGATGAATGCGTCTCGCTACTTCGCCGGCAGGGACGCGGCGTAGTCGGCTCCGGCCTCGACCCATTCGGAGAGTCCTGCCTCGTCCGCCGTCCGATCCGGTGAGACCAGGATCCAGCCCTTCAATGGCCTGCCGGTCATGTCGAACACCCTGACCCCTTCCTCGGTGAGGGCCTTCTCGCCGTCAGCGGGATCGAGTCGCACCATCAGCTCATCGCCGGCCACACCCACCGCCATATTGCCGCCGACCATGAACGCGATCCCCCCGAACATCTTCATCTCGGAAACGTCGGCGCGCGCCGACAGCTGCTGCCGGACCCGCTCGGCGAGCCCCTCGTCGTAGGCCACGGGGTCAGCCTACCCGGCGGATAGACTCGATTCGTGGCCGAACCAGCCTCCCTCTACCGCCGCCACCGCCCCCAGAGCTTCGCGGAGGTGGTGGGTCAGGAGCACATCGTCCGGACCCTCTCCAACGCCGTCGAGAAGGGGCGGGTCCACCACGCCTACCTGTTCGTCGGCTCCCGGGGGACCGGCAAGACCTCGATGGCGAAGATCCTGGCACGCTCGCTCAACTGCGTGCACGGCCCGACCCTGACCCCCTGCGGCGAGTGCGAGCCCTGCCGGACGATCGCCGCCGGCACCTCGCTCGACGTGATCGAGATGGACGCGGCCTCCAACCGCTCGGTCGACGACATCCGTGAGCTCCGTGAGAGGGTCGGCTTCGCCCCCGCCGCCGGGCGCTGGAAGGTCTACATCCTCGACGAGGCGCACATGCTCACCAAGGAGGCGTGGAACGCCTTCCTGAAAACACTGGAGGAGCCGCCGCCCAACACGGTCTTCGTCCTCGCCACCACCGAGCCGCAGAAGGTGATGCCGACGATCGTCGACCGCTGCCAGCGCTTCGACTTCCAGCGGCCGTCACTCGAGCAGATCGCCGAGGTCGTCCAGCGGGTCGCCGCCGCCGAGAAGATCGAGATCGACGACGGCGCGGTGGCACTGATCTCGCGTTCGGCGACGGGCAGCTTTCGCGACGCGCTCGGCACCCTCGACCAGCTGGTCGCCTTCGGCGGCGCCAAGGTCTCGACCGACGAGGTGGTCGAGCTGCTCGGGGCGGCCGACGCGGAGCTGCTCTTCGACACCACCGACGCGCTCGCCTCCGGAGACGCACGTCAGGCCCTCGAGGCGGTCGAGCGCCTGGCGCGTTCGGGCCGCGACCCGGGCCAGTTCGCGCGCGATCTGATCGCGCACCTGCGCCAGCTGCTGGTGGCTCGCGCGACCGGCGAGGTGCCCGAGTCCTTCACGGTCACCGTCGCCCAGCCGGACCGGCTGGCGGAACAGGCGAAGGCGATCGATGACGCCAAGCTGATGGGCGCGATTGACGCGCTCAGCGCCGCCGTCGCCGCGATGCGCGAAGGGGATGATCCACGCCTGACGTTGGAGGTGGCGCTGCTCAAGGTGGCGACGCCGTCGCTGGATTCCTCGCGCGAGGCTCTGCTGCGGCGCATCGAGTCGCTGGAATCTCGTCTCAGCGGCGAGGGGGGACCGCGGGGATCGTCCCCAGAAGGCAGGGCCGGCGCTGGGGACGGGGCAAGGGCGCCAACCGCTGATCAGCCGGCCATCGAACGGCCGGAGCCTTCTGGGTCCGACCCCGCGGTTCCCCCTTCATTGCGCGAGGAGCAGGCGGCCGATGAGCCAGAGGCCCACGTAACGACAGCGACGGCCACGATCGAGATCGAGCGCGTCGTCGAGCTCTGGCCCGCGGTCGTCGATCACCTGCGGGATTCGGGCTCCCAGATGCTGTCGACTCTCTTCGATGGGGCCAGGCCGCTCGGGATCGACGAGGAAAGGGCGGTGCTCCGGATCGGATTTCCCTCCTCCGCCAAGTTCAACAAGCGCAAGGCCGACGCTCCGGCGAACGTCGAGCGCATGACCGAGGCGATCGCGGCGATTGCCGGCACGCGGCTGCGCCCGGCCTACGAGCTGATCGAAGCTGAGAACGAGGATGCCGCTCCCGAGGGCTCTGCCGAGATGACCGAGGAGGATCTGATCGACCTGATCAAGGACAACTTCGACGCCAGCGAGGTCGTCCCCGACGACGCGCGGGAAAGCGAGGCCGGCTGATGCCCCAGGGGCCCAACCTCAACCAGATCCTCAAGCAGGCTCAACAGATGCAGGCCGAGATGGCCAAGGCGCAGGAGCAGCTCAAGGACGAGATCGTCGAGGCGAGCGCCGGCGGCGGCATGGTCAAGGTGACGATGACCGGCGACATGCAGCTCCGCGAGATCAAGATCGATCCCGAGGCGATCGACCCCGAGGACCCCGAGCTCCTTCAGGACATGGTCACCGCGGCGGTCAATGAGGCGCTCCGCTCGGCGCAGGAGCTCGCCGCCAGCAAGATGGGCGGGATCACCGGTGGCCTGGGCGGCGGGCTCCCTGGTCTCCCCGGGATGTAAGCGCCGTACGGGCGCTCATCTACGCTGACCTCATGTACGCCGGCCCGATCAGCCGACTGATCGCCGAGCTCTCCAAGCTGCCCGGGATCGGGCAGCGCACCGCGCAGCGGCTCGCCTTCCACATCCTTCGGGCAGACGAGGGCGACGCGCTGGCCCTGGCCGACTCGATCCGAGAGGTAAAGGAGAAGGTCGGCCTCTGCGAGGTCTGCTTCAACCTGGCGGAGGGGCCGCGCTGCCGGATATGCGAGGACGCTCGTCGCGACCGGTCTGTGATCTGCGTGGTCGAGGAGCCGGCCGATGTGATCCCGATCGAGAGGACCGGCGAGTACCGCGGCGTGTACCACGTGCTGGGCGGGGCGCTCTCGCCGATCGACGGGATCGATCCCGAGGACCTGCGGATCGCCGAACTGCTCGACCGCGTCAACGGTGAGGTCAAGGAGGTCGTGCTGGCGACCAACCCCACCACCACGGGGGAGGCGACGGCGCTCCACATCGCCGACGCGCTTCGCGACCGTGTCGTCGTCACCAGGCTCGCCAGCGGGCTCCCGGTCGGTGCCGATCTGGAACACGCCGACGAGGTCACCCTCGGCAAGGCCCTGGCGGGCCGCCAGAGCCTGGGCTAGCTAGGCGTCAAGCCGCGCCGCGCGCCACCCAGGCCTTCGCCGAGACTACGAACGGTGGCTCCGGCAGCCTCTCCCTGCAGAGCTCGCGCAATGCCGTGCGCCGATCGGGCTCGAGGCCGGCGACGTGCGCCCCCGACGGGGCGACGCCGAGCGTGAACGGCTCCCACCAGTCCTCGAACGTGGCGTGCTCGACGTCCACCGCGACGGCGCTGTCGACGATGTCGCCGATTCCAGCCGCGCGAAAGAGGTCGGCCAGGTGGCCGGCCCTGCTGCCG
>DASXSZ010000005.1:0-1556 GCA_036505735.1 Solirubrobacterales bacterium | reverse complement strand
CTGCGAGCCGCCACCGGTGAGCGCGAGGCCGGCCTGGAGGCGGTTCGTCGCCCCCGCGGCCTCGATCTCACGCGCGACGTGGTCGAAGAGCTCCGCGGTCCGGGCCTCGATGATCTGGGCGACGTGCCGCCGCGTGATCGGGCGGGGGCTCTCCTCGCCGATCGAGGTGATCTGGATGACCTCGTCGGGGTCCACGTCGAGCGGTAACGCGGTGCCCTGCTTGACCTTCAGGCTCTCGGCCGCCTCGGGGGTGACCCGCAGCACCAGGCCCAGGTCGCTGGTGACGCTCCGGGCGCCCATCGGGATGGTGGCGCAGTGGCTGATCGAGCCGTCCTGGAAGATCGCCACGTCCGTCGTGTCGCCGCCGATGTCGCAGAGCGCCACGCCGAGCTCGCGGTCCTCCTCGGACAGCAGCGCCTCGGCCGTAGCGAGGGGCGCCAGGACCAGCTCGTCGATCTCGATGCCCGCCCGCTGCACGCACTTGCTGAGGTTCTGGACGCTGGTGGATGAGGCGGTGACGATGTGCGTCTCCACCTCGAGGCGCACGGCGCTCATGCCGATCGGGTCGCGGACGCCTTCCTGCTTGTCGACGGCGTAGCCGCGCGGGATGACGTGGAGGATCTCGCGGGTGTTGGGGATCGACACCGCGCGCGCCGCCTCGATGGCACGGATGGTGTCCTCGCGCTGCACCTCGTGCTGGCGGCTCGAGACCGCCACCATGCCGCGGGAGTTCTGGGAGCCGATGTGGCTGCCCGAGATGCCCACGAACGCCGACTGCACCTTGAGGCCCGAGAGGCGCTCGGCGGCGTCCACGGCCGTGGCTACGGACTGGACAGTGCGGTCGATGTCGACGACGACGCCCTTGCGGAGACCGTCCGACGGGGCCTGGCCGATGCCGATGACGTCGATGCCGCCGGTGCGGCCGCCGACCTCGGCGATGAGGACGCAGACCTTGGTCGTACCGATGTCGATCGCGACGAGGACGGTCTGGTCAGCCACGGACTACCTCGATGACAGTCTCTCCCTGCTGCTCCCCACCTACGTCCGCGCGCCCCGCCCTAAAGGAAGTGTCTGCGTATGACCGCCACATTCTGGAATATCCGCCAGCCAAAAGCGAAGAGGGCGACCAGGTAGAGGTCGATGCCCAGTCGGTCGCCGAGGAAGGTGAGGCCGGCGGCGAGCAGGAAGTTCGTGTAGAAGCCTGACAGGAAGATGCGGGTGTCGAAGTGCCCCTCGAGCTCCGCGCGATAGGCGCCGAGGAGCGAGTCCAGCGCCGCGAGGATGCCGACGGCGGTGTAGCGGGCCCACTCGATCGGCAGGTTGAAGCGCAGCGCGAGACCGAGGAGGACCCCGGCGAGGAGGCCGAGAAGCGGGAGCCACACGCTAGCGAGGAGGAGGGAGCAAACCCGCAGGTTTGCTCATGACGACGAGCGACGCGTGTATGGGCGCGAAGCGCCAATACATCGGGGCGGTTATTGAGGGGAAACGACGATGCGATCGGCGCTGCGCACGTCGACGTAGTCTAGGCGCCGCGTCGGGTTGTCCCGCAGGTAGCG
>DASXSZ010000004.1:0-63731 GCA_036505735.1 Solirubrobacterales bacterium | reverse complement strand
CGCGCCGCCGAGCTCCGCTACGGGCGCATCCCCGAGCTCGAGAGGACGGTTGAGGAGCAGGAGGCGAAGCTCGCCGAGCTCCATCGCGATGGCGGCTCGATGCTGACCGAGGAGGTCACCGAGGAGGACGTCGCCGAGGTCGTCTCCAAGTGGACCGGGATCCCGGTCTCCCGCCTGATGGAGGGTGAGGTGGAGAAGCTGATTCACATGGAGGAACGCCTCCACGAGCGGGTGATCGGCCAGGACGAGGCGGTCGAGGCCGTCTCCGGCGCTCTCCGGCGCTCGCGCGCCGGGCTCTCAGATCCCGACCGCCCGATCGGCAGCTTCCTCTTCCTCGGCCCGACAGGCGTCGGCAAGACCGAGCTCGCCCGCGCCCTGGCCGAGTTCATGTTCGACTCCGAGCAGGCGATGGTCCGCATCGACATGTCGGAGTACATGGAGAGGCATTCGGTCGCCCGCCTGATCGGCGCGCCGCCCGGATACGTCGGCTACGAGGAGGGCGGGCAGCTCACCGAGGCGGTGCGACGCAGGCCCTACTCGGTGATCCTGCTCGACGAGATCGAGAAGGCCCATCCGGACGTCTTCAACGTCCTCCTGCAGATCATGGACGACGGCCGCCTCACCGACGGTCACGGGCGCACCGTGGACTTCAAGAACACGGTCCTGATCATGACCTCCAACGTCGGCTCCCAGTTCATCGCCGCCGAGGCGGTCGAGGAGAAGGCCCGCGAGCAGGTGGAGGAGGCGCTCACCCAGACCTTCCCGCCCGAGTTCCTCAACCGGATCGACGACGTCGTCATCTTCCACCGCCTGACCATGGCTGATCTGGGGAAGATCGTCGACATCCAGGTCGCCGCTCTCTCCGACCGCGTCCGCGAGCGCGGCATCGAGATCGAGCTCACCGACTCGGCAAGGGAGCTGCTCGGAAACCTCGGATTCGACCCCACCTATGGCGCCCGACCGCTGAAGCGGGTGATCCAGAAGCAGCTGGTCGACAAGCTCGCCTTGCGGCTGCTCGAGGGCGACTTCGCCGAGGGCGACACGGTCAGGGTCGACGCCGGGGACGGCGAGCTCACCTTCGAGAAGGCCAAGCCGCCGAAGATCGTCGGGAAGCGAGAGAAGGCCGCGGCGTAACGCCGGCTTCGACGCGTAGGGCCAGCGGGCTTAGGCTTCGGCCATGCTCGACATCGAGCGTAACGGCCGGGTCCTGGTCGTGCGCGTCGACCACCCACCGCACAATTTCATGACCGCCGAGATGGTGCGCGAGCTGCAGCGGTTGCTTCGCTCGCTCCGCGGTGACCGCTCGGTTGGGGCGGTCGTGATCACCGGCAAGCCGGATGACCTCTACATCACGCACTACGACGTCGGGGAGATCCTGGCCAGCGTCCGGCGGGCCCGCATCGCGGCGCCGCCGTGGCTAACCGCGATCGTCCTGCGGATTGCTGGTGCGGTGCGGCGAGTCCCAGGACTGCGCGAGCTGGCCGAGCGGACGCCGCTGGCCGCGGTCTTCGAGCTGTACCGCATCCACGACGTGTTCCTGGAGATGAACCGCTCCGACAAGGTCTTCATCGCGGCGATCAACGGGCCGGCCACCGGCGGTGGCTGCGAGATCTCGCTCGCCTGCGACATCCGGCTGATGGCCGACACGGACATCGCGATCGGCCTACCGGAGATGACGATCGACTTCAACCCCGGTGCCGGTGGTACCCAGCGGCTGCCGCGCCTGGTCGGGGTGGGCCGCGCGCTGCAGATGATGCTCGAGGGCCGCACCCTGCGCCCGCGGGAGGCGCTCGACTACGGCCTGGTTGGGGCCGTCGTCCCGGCGGATCAGGTCAAGGAGGCCGCCATCCGAATCGGCGAGAGGCTGGCCAGCCGCTCGCCTGAGGCGATCCGGTCGCTGAAACGCGCCGTCTACGAGGGCGGAACGCTGTCGCTTGCGCACGGCCTCGCCGTCGAGCGCAAGTGGTTCATGGTCGCCTCGGCCACCCACTCCTCGCAGGAGAAGATGGCGGCGATGACAGCCCAGGTTGAGTCGGAGGGCGTGTCGCCGTGGGCGACCGCCGACGGCCTGCTCCCCTGGCAGGACGGGACAGCCGCCCCGGACTAGTCGGCCTCGACCCCCGACGGCCGCCGCGCGATCCCTCGGATCAGCGGCCGGACGATCGGCGGCGCCTTGGGCAGCTTGCCGCGCGCGAGGCTGTCGATCCAGAAACCCGCTCCTGCGAGCAACTGATCGGTTGCGCGATTTGGGTGGCAGCCGGCGGCGACGAACCCCCACGGCCGCCGCAGGAGGTCCTGCCAGCGGGCCAGGCCGGGCCGGGCGCTTCGCACGTGCTCCAGGAAGAGCAGCTTGCCGCCCTCGACCAGCACCCGCCGAGCCTCGGCCAACGCTCGCACGGGGTCATCGACCGTGCAGAACACGAGCGTCGCGACCACGGCGTCGAAGCCGCCGTCATCGAATGGCAGGTGCTCCGCCGGTGCATTGATCACCGATGCTCTCCCGGCGATGCCGGGATGCCGGGCCAGCCGCTCTCGCAGCCGCCGGGCCATATGCGGATCGGGTTCCGCCAACACCAGCTCGGTGACCGCGTCCGTGTAGTGCTCGAGGTTGTGGCCGGTCCCGGCGCCGAGCTCGAGGACTCGGCCGGCGGCTGACTCGAGCAGCTCGCGACGCATCTCGCCCAGGCCCGCCCGTTCGGTTCCCGCCGTTATCCGGTCGTAGAAGCGGGCGAAGATCGGATGCTCGCTCACGCTGTGATCATCTCGGCTGACCCGGATGCGCGCGCCGAGGGCGCGCGAGTTTGCACGATAGGCCCGAAAATGAAAGAAAGAGGTCCCACCCGGGGCAAGTCACCAGGAGAGGAGAAGCTGAGATGCCGACATTCGTGATGCTCACCAACCTGACCCCCGAGGGCGTTCAGACGTTGAAGAACAACCCTACGCGGGTCCAGGAGGTCAACAAGGAGGTCGAGCAGCTGGGAGTCAAGGTCAAGGAACAGTGGGCCGTGCTCGGCCAGTACGACTTCATCACCATCGTCGAGGCTCCCGACGAAAAGACGATGGCGAAGGTCTCCGTCGAACTCGGTTCCCGCGGAACCATGAGCAGCCAGACCCTGACGGCGATTCCGGCCGAGGATTTCGCGAGCGCCCTTTGAGGATTCTCGTCGTCGGAGGAGGGGGGCGCGAGCACGCGATCATCCGCACCCTCGCTCGCTCGCCGCAACGCCCGGAGCTGCTCTGCGCCCCCGGCAACGCCGGGATCGCGGACGAGGCCAGCTGTCTCGAGGTGGACGCGGAGGACGTCAACCGCCTCGTCGGTGCGGCGAGGGACGAGGGCGCCGACCTCGTGGTCGTCGGGCCCGAGGCGCCGCTCGTCGCCGGCCTGGTCGATGCACTCGAGGAGCGGGGCATCGCGGCCTTCGGTCCGAGCGCCGAGGCCGCCAGGATCGAGGGCTCGAAGCTCCATGCGAAGGAGCTGATGAACGAGGCCGGTGTCCCGACCGCGGCCCACACCGTCCTGCGCTCCCGCGAGGAGGCGCTCGATCAGATCGCCTGCGCCTCCTATCCGGCCGTGCTCAAGGCCGACGGCCTGGCGGCCGGCAAGGGGGTGATCATCTGCCCGTCCGAAGCCGAGGCGAGGGACGCCGTGGACGTCTTCTTCACCGAGCGGCGCTTCGGCGACACGCGGGTGGTGATCGAGGAGTTCCTCGACGGCGAGGAGCTCTCGCTGCTGGCTCTCTGCGACGGGGAGAACGTGCTGCCGCTCGCGCCCGCCCAGGACTACAAGCGGATCGATGACGGCGATGAGGGACCGAACACCGGCGGGATGGGGAGCTATTCCCCGGTCCCGGGGTTCGACCCCGCCGAGACCGAGCGCATCACCGATCTCGTGCACCGGCCGATCGTGGACGCAATGAGGCGGCGCGGCACGCCCTACCACGGCGTCCTCTACGCCGGGCTGATGCTGACCGAGGGCGGGCCCAAGGTGCTCGAGTTCAACTGCCGCTTCGGGGACCCCGAGACTCAGGCCGTCCTCCCGCGGCTCCGCTCCGACCTGCTCGGCCTCTGTCTCGCCTCGCGGGAGCCCGGCGGTCTCGCCGGGCTGGACGCGGAGTTCGGCGAGGACTGGGCCGTCACGGTCGTGCTGGCCTCGGCCGGGTACCCGGCCTCCTCCTCCAAGGGCGACGTGGTCTCCGGGCTCGAGCGGGCAGCGGCGGTCGACGGTGTGCAGGTGACCCACGCCGGCACGGCCAGGCGGGACGGCGAGGTGGTGACGGCCGGGGGCCGCGTGCTCAACGTCACCGGCCTGGGCGCAACCGCGGCTGACGCCCGGCGGCGCGCCTACGATGCGGCTCAGCTGATCAGCTTCGAGGGGCGGCAAATGCGAACTGACATCGCGGCCCGCGCCGTCGATCGCGCGGATGCGATGACAACCGAACGGAGGAGCTGATGCCCGAGGGCGAGGCTGTCGAGACGATGCCCGAGGTCGAGGAGGCCTTCGAGGAGATCGAGGTGGATGCGCCGCTGGTCGGGATCATCATGGGCTCGAAGAACGACAAGCCCAAGCTGCAGCCCGCCGGCGAGGCGCTCCACGACCACGGCATCACCTATGAGGTCAGGGTGCTGAGTGCCCACCGCGATCCCGACGCGACTCGGGAGTACTGCACGAACGCCCGGATGCGGGGGCTGAAGGTAATCATCGCCGGCGCCGGCATGTCGGCGGCGCTCCCCGGGTACGCCGCGGCCCACACGGACCTGCCGGTGATCGGCGTGCCGATCTCCGGCAAGAACCTCGGCGGACTCGATGCGCTGCTCTCGGCCGTCCAGATGCCCCCGGGCGTACCGGTCGGCTGCGTGGCGATCGACGGCGCCAGGAACGCGGGGCTGCTCGCCGTCAGGATCATCAACTCCTGAGGCCGGGCTCAGGTGCCACGCAGGCGTCGCTCGAGCTGGACCGTCAGCTCAGACGCCGTCTCGTGCAGGAGGTCGCCGAGCACCCGGACATGCGGTGGCGGATCGGCGCCCGCCCGGCTCGCCACATGGATCGTCCGGCTCGCCGGCCGCTCGCTCCGGATTCGCACCAAAGCGACGTCCGGTCGCACCGCGTCGGCGGCGAGGCCGGGGACCAGGGTGACGCCGAGACCGGCCGAGACCAGGCCAAGCTTCGCCGTCCACTCGCGCGCGATGAACTCGACCCGCGGCCGCCACTCCGCCCATTCCCAGGCGCCCAGGTACGTCTCGTTCGCCTTCGGGCTGGCGGCGATCCAGCGCTCCTCCGCCAGATCGTTGAGATCGACGACGCGGCGGCGCGCGAGCGGATGTCCCTGCCCGACCGCGAGTAGAAGGGGGTCCTCGAGCAGGGGCTCGGCGACGATCCGCCGGTCGCCGGTCGGAGCGCCCTCCGGGAGCACGCCGATCACGGCCACGTCGGCGGTACCCGAGACGAGCCGCCGGACCTGGGACGGCGTGCTCCCCTCGCGCAGGGACACGTCGATCCCTGGATGACGCTCGCGGAAAGCGGCCAGCGCCCTCGGCAGAAGCGCGGCCACGGCGGTTGGGAACGCCCCGACACAGAGCCGGCCGGTGGCGCCCTCCGACATCCCCTCGAGCTCCCGCTGCGCGGTGTCCACCTCCTCAAGCACCTTGCCCGCGCGGCGCAGCAATGCGTGGCCCGCGTCCGTGAGGCTGACCCCACGCGAGCCGCGTTCGAAGAGGGGGGTCCCGGCGGCGCTCTCGAGTCCCGCCACTTGGCGCGAGATCGCGGACTGCGTGTACCCGAGCGAGTCGGCGGCGGCTGTGAACGAGCCCCGGGCGGCGACCTCCCGGAGCACCCTGAGCCCGGTGAGCGTCAGCTCAGCCATGCGCGATAGGCATGGTACCTGTGTCAGATCTTCGCTTGTGGCATTGCTCTACCTGGCCTAGCTTCACCTTCAGCAACCAACCAAGGAGGTGCCGGTCTTGAACGCAGCCCGCAACAAGCAGCTGATGAAGGACGTGTTCGCCGAGTTGGCCAAGGGCAACGGCGAGCCCTTCGTCGAGGTGCTGGCCGAGGACGTCAGCTGGACGATCATCGGGAACACGCCCTGGTCGCGGACCTGGAACGGCCTCGCCTCCGTCCAGATCGAGCTCCTCGATCCGCTGTTCGCGCAGTTCGGGAGCCGCTACCGGGCCGAGGCAGTTCATCTGATTGCGGAAGGCGACCACGTTGTGATCGAATCCCGCGGCGATGTCACAACCAAGGCGGGGAGGCCGTACCGAAACTCGTACTGCTACGTCTGCCGCTTCGAGGACGGCAAGATTCGCGAGTTGACCGAGTATTGCGACACGGAACTGCTCACGGAGGTCCTGGCTCCACCGGAGATGAGGGCCGCGGCATGACCCGCCCGTGATCCCCCGCTACACCCGCGATGAGATCGGCGCCGTCTGGACCCAGCAGCGCCGTATGGAGACCTGGCTCGAGGTCGAGCTGGCGGCGACCGATGCCTGGGCCGCGGAGGGCGTCGTTCCCAAGGAGGCCGCCCGGGCATGCCGGGACCGCGCTTCGTTCACGGTGAAGACCGTCGAGGAGCGCGAGCGGACGACCGGCCATGACGTGGCCGCTTTCGTGGACGTCGTCTCCAGCTCGATCGGCGACGCGGGCCGCTGGTTGCATTACGGGCTCACCTCGTCCGATGTGCTGGACACGGCGCTCGCGCTCCAGCTCCGCGATGCCGGCGAGATCGTGCTGCGCGGGGTCAGGGCCTACCGGGACGCACTGGTCTCGAGGGCGAGGGAGTTCGCCGAGACGCTCTGCGTCGGCCGCACCCACGGCGTGCACGCCGAGCCCACCACCTTCGGGCTGCGCCTGGCGAGCTTCGCCTTCGAGGCCGATCGCAACCTGCTGCGTCTGACGGACGGCTTCGAGCAGGCGGCGGTCGGCAAGCTCTCGGGAGCCGTCGGGACCTACGCCTCGGTCTCGCCGCAGATCGAGGGGCGGGTGATGGACGCGCTGGGACTAACGCGCGAGGAAGTCTCCACCCAGGTCGTCCCGCGCGACCGGCACTCCGTGGTCCTTGCCCGGATCGCGATCGCCGGTGGCGGCCTGGAGCGCTTCGCCACCGAGATCCGCAACCTGCAGCGCACTGAGGTGCGCGAGGTCGAGGAGCCATTCGCAGCCGGCCAGAAGGGCTCCTCGGCGATGCCCCACAAGCGCAACCCAATCCTGGCCGAGCGGCTCTGCGGGCTGGCGCGTGTCCTGCGCGGGTACTCGCAGGTCGGCATGGAGAACATCGCCCTCTGGCACGAGCGGGACATCTCGCACTCCGGCGCGGAACGGGTAGTGCTGCCTGACGCGACGATCGCGCTCGACTACATGCATCACATCGCCACGCAGATCGTGGAGGGAATGACAGTGCACACGGACCGCATGAGGGAGAACATCGAGCTCACCCATGGCGCCCTCTTCAGCCAGCGGGCGCTGACCGCGCTGGTCGAGTCCGGGATGACGCGCGACGAGGCGTATCGCGTGGTCCAGGAGAGCGCCCACCGAGCCTGGGACGAGGGAACGAGCTTCCGTGAGCTGATCGCGGCGGCTGCGCCCCAGCTCGACCTCGATGAGGTTTTCGACTACGACGCCTACCTCGAGCACGTGCCGGAGGTGATCGCGCGGCTCGATAGTCTCGCGGCGTGATCCTCTACACCTGCGGGCAGAAGAAGTCGCTCACGTCTGCGCTGCACCCCTGCGCTCGTGCCGCGAAGGCGTTGGACGACGCCGGCTACGAGTACGAGCTGCGTGACCTGCCCGGCTATCGCCTGGTTCCCTGGACCTGGCGACAGCGCCGCCAGGGCCGGGAGGAGATCAGAGAGCTCACCGGCCAGATCAACCTGCCCGTCCTGGTGCTCGACGAAGGCAGGACGCTCGTCGGCTCCGGCAAGATCGTCGACTGGGCCAAGGCCCACCCCGCCTACCAGCAGGAGGTCGGGGGAGGTTGACGACCTCCCTGACCGATCTGCGATTGGCGGCCTCGGGCAAGGTCCGCGAGATCTACGAGGACGGCGACGAGCTGATCATGGTCGCCTCGGACCGGATCTCGGTTTACGACGTGATCCTGCCGACCGAGATCCCCGACAAGGGCAAGGTCCTCACCCAGATGTCGCTGTTCTGGTTTGAGCTGACCGGCGACATCGTCCCCAACCACTTCATCTCCGAGAACGTCCCCCCTGAGGCTGCGGGCAGGGGCTTGCGGGTGAAGAAGCTCGACATGTACCCGATCGAGTGCGTCGTGCGCGGCTACCTCTCCGGATCCGGGTGGAGGGAGTACCGGGAGTCCGGGGCGGTTTGCGGGATTGAGCTGCCCGAGGGGCTGCGCGAGTCCGAGGTGCTGCCCGAGCCGATCTTCACCCCGGCGACCAAGGCGGAGCTGGGCGAGCACGACGAGAACATCGACTTCGACCGCGCCGCTGAGATCATCGGCGATCGCCCCCTGATGGAGGAGCTGCGCCGCCTCTCGACCGAGATCTACAGCCGGGCGGCCGAGCACGCGGCCGAGCGCGGGATCATCGTCGCCGACACCAAGTTCGAGTTCGGCAGCGCCGCTGGCGCGGAGGTCGTGCTCGGCGACGAGGTGCTGACGCCGGACTCGTCACGCTTCTGGCCCGCCGACGACTACGAGCCCGGCCGCTCGCAGGCATCCTTCGACAAGCAGTACGTCCGCGACTACTCGGACTCGATCGACTGGGACCACACAGACCCGGGCCCGGAGCTGCCAGACGAGGTGGTTCGGAACACCCGGGCGAAGTACGTCGAGGCCTACCAGCGGATCACCGGCCGCACGTTGAACTGACACGGCCGGACCCGGATGCGAAGCGGAGGAGCCGGCCGTTGATGTGGGTACGCTGATCCGGTGAAGGCCAAGGTCCTGATCCGGCCCAAGGAGGGCATCCTCGATCCGCAGGGGAAAGCCGTGGAGCGGGCGCTTCCTGCGCTCGGCTTCGACGGCGTGCACGAGGTCCGCGTCGGGCGGCTGGTCGAGCTCGAGACCGATGACCCGGACAAGCTCGACGCACTCTGCGAGAAGCTGCTCGCCAATCCGCTGATCGAGGACTACGAGGTGGAGCTCGAGAAGTGATCGGCGTCATCCAGTTCCCCGGGTCCTGCGACGAGCGCGACGCGGTGGCCGCGGTGCAGCGGGTCGGGGACGGGAGGCTGGTCTGGCACGAGGAGACCGACCTGAGCGGGCTCGACGGCGTGGTCATCCCCGGCGGCTTCTCCTACGGCGATTATCTGCGCGCCGGAGCGATTGCGCGCTTCTCGCCCGCGATGGAGGCGGTGGCGCGCTTCGCCGCAGGCGGCGCTCCTGTGCTCGGTATCTGCAACGGCTTCCAGGTCCTCTGCGAGGCGGGGCTGCTCCCGGGAGCGCTGCTCCCCAACGAGGGACTCCGCTTCATCTGCAGGCAGGTCGAGCTGGTCGCCGAGGACTTTGCGGGCCCGTTCGCTTCGGAGATCGGCGCAGGCGAGCGCCTCTCCATCCCGATCAAGCACATGAGCGGGCGGTACTTCGCGCCGGACGACGAGCTCGACCGGATGGAGGCGAGCGGCCGGATCGCCTTCCGCTACGCGGCAGGGCAGAACCCCAACGGCAGCGTTCGGGACGTCGCCGGCGTGATCAACGAGGCCGGCAACGTGCTCGGCCTGATGCCACATCCCGAGCACGCCGTACACCCTCTCACCGGCTCCGATGACGGGCTCGCCCTGTTCAGGGCTCTGGCAGGGGCGCCCCGGGCCGCCGCGGCGTGAGCGCGGAGGTCTCCGAGAGCCGACACCGCGAGCTCGGGCTCAGCGACTCGGAGTATGAGCGCATCACCGAGCTGCTCGGCCGAGACCCGAACGACGTGGAGCTCGCGATGTTCTCCCTGCTCTGGTCCGAGCACTGCGCCTACAAGCACTCCCGCAAGCTGCTCGGGCGCCTGCCGACCGAGGGAGACCGGGTGGTGATGGGTCCGGGCGAGAACGCGGGAGCGGTGGAGGTCGGCAACGGGCACGCCGTCGCATTCAAGGTCGAGTCGCACAACCATCCAAGCGCGGTCGAGCCCTTCCAGGGGGCGGCCACCGGCGTGGGCGGCATCCTCCGCGACGTGTTCGCGATCGGCGCCCGGCCGATCGCCGTACTGGACTCGCTGCGCTTCGGGGAGCTCGCTTCCGACCGGTCCCGCTACCTCTTCGAGGGGGCCGTGGCGGGCATCGGCCATTACGGCAACTCGATCGGCGTGCCCACGGTCGGCGGCGAGGTCTACTTCGAGCCCCCCTATGAGCACAACTGCCTGGTGAACGCGATGTGCGTCGGGCTGGCGCGGACGGACGAGATGATCCGCTCGGCGGCCGCGGGCCTCGGGAACCTGGTGGTGATCATGGGCGCCTCAACCGGGCGGGACGGGATCGGAGGCGCCTCCGTGCTCGCATCGGCGGAACTGGAGGCCGGCGACGACTCCAAGCGCCCCAGCGTCCAGATCGGCGACCCGTTCGAGGAGTCGAAGCTGCTCGAATGCTGTCTCGAGCTGCTGGAGCGCGATCTGCTGGTCTCCCTGCAGGACCTGGGAGCCGCCGGACTGACCTCGTCGGCCGGCGAGATGGCCTCGAAGGGCGGGGTGGGCATCGACATCGACGTCGCGCGCGTGCCCCTGCGCGAGCCCGACCTGGAGCCGTTCGAGGTGATGATCTCCGAGTCGCAGGAGCGGATGCTGGCCGTGGTCGAGCCCTCCAAGCTCGACCAGGTGGTGGCGACCTGCGAGCGGTGGCAGACGGGCGCCGCCGCAATCGGCGAGATCACGGACACTGGCCGGCTGCGCGTGCTCGACGAAGGCGTCGAGGTGGGGGACGTCCCGGTCGAGGCCCTTGTCGACGAGTGCCCGCTTTACGACCTGGACCCGGAGGAGCCGACTCGCTGGATGTACGGCAACGCGGAGACGCTCGGCGAGCGGATTGCGCTCGGCGCGGGCCGTTCTGCGGATCCGGGCGATCCTTCGGCCATCCTCTGTGCGCTGCTCTCCTCGCCGAACGTCGCTTCGAAGCGCTGGGCGTTCGAGCAGTACGACTCGGTCGTCGGCTCCCGTACGGCGCGGAGGCCGGAGGCTGCCGACGCGGCGGTCCTGATGATCCCCGAGTCCGGCGGCGCAATCGCGGTCTCCATCGACGGCAACGGGCGCCGGGTCGCCTGCGACCCGTACGCCGGAACGGTCGAGGCGGTGATCGAATGCGCGCAGAACCTGGCCTGCGCCGGCGCCGAGCCCCTCGGCCTTACCAACTGCCTCAACTTCGGCAACCCCGAGAAGGCGAACGTCGCCTGGCAGCTCGACAGGGCGGTTCTGGGCCTTGCCGACGCCTGCCTCGCGCTTGGTGTTCCGGTTGTGGGCGGAAACGTCTCCCTGTACAACGAGACCGAGCACGGGCCGATCTACCCCACTCCGGTGGTGGGGATGGTGGGCGAGCTCCCCGATCCGGCTCGGGCCCTGGGGCTCGCGCCCAGCGATGGCGACCGGCTGCTTCTCGTCGGACCGTTCGCTCCCTCCCTGGCGGGATCCGAGCTGGCGAAGCTGCGCGGCGAGCTCGATGCGGGCCTGCCCCAGCCGCCTATCGCGGCGGCGGCGGCGGCGCTCGGCTTCATACGGGAGGTCGTCCGTGAGGGCCTCGCCACGGCTGCCCACGACGTCAGCGACGGCGGCCTGGCCTGTGCGCTCGCCGAGATGGCGATCGCCGCGGGCGCCGGCATCGAGGCGGACCTCGATTCGCTGGTCGAGCTGCGCGGCGGCTCCGGGGAGAGCTGCCTGTTCGGCGAGGGTCCAGGAGGGATCGTTCTCGGTGTGGCGGCAGACGGCGTCCGCTCGCTGATCGAGCGCGCTCGGCGCGCCGGTGTCGAGGCGCTCGAGCTCGGGGCCGTGGCGGGCGAGCGGATCTCGATCGCCGCCGCTGAGCGGGACGTCTCGGTGGCGCTCGCCGACGCGGAGCGTGCCTGGCGCTCGCTCGCGGACAGCCTCTGAGCGCTGCGGCGTTCGTCACCTTGGTCCCGGCGGGCGTCGCCGGGGTGCCGAAACCCGCGAATTTGCGGCGGATTGAGGGGTCTCGCCCGGCCGGACCCGCTGCTACCCTGCGTCCGCGGGCTGAGGTCCTGCCCGCGCCTACGATCTCCAGAGGTTGAGACACCTCCTATAGACGTGACCGACCCGCGTTTCGACGTTCCCGATCGCGATGGCCCGCGCGATGAGTGCGGGGTGTTCGGCGTATACGCGCCGGGCCGCGACGTCGCCAGGCTCGCCTATTTCGGCCTCTACGCGCTCCAGCATCGAGGCCAGGAGTCCGCGGGGATCGCCACCTCCGAGGGCGGCCACATCACCACGCTGCGTGAGCTCGGTCTCGTCTCACAGGTCTTCGACGAGGAGAAGCTCCGGGCGCTCTCCGGCGACATGGCAATCGGCCACGTCCGCTACTCGACCACCGGCGGCGGCGCCTGGGAGAACGCGCAGCCGGTCTGGCGCGACGACGGTAGGGAGCTGGCGCTGGCCCACAACGGCAACCTCACGAACGCGGTCGAGCTCTACAACGAGCTGAGCGACACCGGGCTCCAGCTCAGGGGCACGTCCGACTCGGAGATCATGGCCGCGCTTCTCTCCCGGACGGCCGGCGAGGGCGACGAGTGGATCGAGGATGCGGTCGCCGAGGTCATGCCCAGGCTGGAGGGCGCCTACTCGACCGTGGTGATGACGAAGCACGCGGTCGTTGCCTTCCGTGACCCGCATGGCGTCCGGCCCCTTGCGCTCGGCAAGATCAAGGCCGGCGACGGATTCGGCGAGTGCTTCGTGGTCGCCTCGGAGAGCTGCGCCTTCGACATCATCGGTGCGCAGATGATCCGCGAGGTCCAGCCGGGCGAGATGGTCTCGCTGACGGCCGGCGGCCTCGAGATGAAGCCGGTGATCTCGGGCGAGCGCCCGGCCCAGTGTGTCTTCGAGCACATCTACTTCTCCAGGCCCGACACCCGGCTCGAGAACCGCGTCCTGCAGGAGGTCCGGGGGCGGATGGGCGAGCTGCTGGCCGAGGAGGCGCCGGTCGACGCGGATCTGGTGATCTCGGTCCCGGACTCGGGAAACCCGATGGCCAACGGGTTCGCGCGGGCCGCAGGACTGCCCAAGGACGACGGGCTGATCAAGAACCGCTACGTAGCCCGCACCTTCATCCAGCCGGGGCAGGAGCTGCGCAAGCACGGGTTGCGGATGAAGTTCAACCCGCTCCCCGAGATCGTCGCGGGCAAGAGGGTGGTGGTGGTTGACGACTCGATCGTCCGCGGCAACACCACCCGCCAGATCGTCGCGATGCTGAAGGAGGCGGGCGCCAAGGAGGTCCATCTGCGCATCTCGGCGCCGCCGATCCGCCATCCCTGCCACTACGGGATCGACATGTCGACCCGTGAGGAGATGATCGCCCACGGGCGTACGGTCGAGGAGATCGCCGAGGAGCTCGGGGCCGACTCCCTCGCCTATCTCTCGATGGAGGCCGTCTACGAGGCGATCGGGACCCCGCGCGAGAAGCACTGCGACGCCTGCTTCACCGGCGAATACCCGCTCGGCGACCCCGAGACCGCGAACGGAAAGTTCGCGCTCGAGGACATCGCCGTCGTTCCGGCGAGTCGCTAGATGCGAGGGTGCCCGATAGGGCAACCCGTTTAGTGAGGTTAGGCTTGCCGCGGTGTCCGCAAGGAACGTAGAGCGGGTTCGGCGGTACTACGAGTCCTGGAACGCCGGTGACACCGATGCGGTGATCGCAGCGCTCGCCTCCGACGTCGAATGGCATGGGCATCCGGCTCTACCCGAGCCGGGCCCCTACCACGACCGCGACTCGGTGAGGCGCTGGATGCGGCAGTTTCGCGAGGCATGGGGCGAGCTCCAGGCCGATCCTGTGGTGCTGCTCGACGCGGAGGACAGCGTGGTGGCGCTGGTCCACATGACCGGGCGCGGGCGCGGCAGCGGTGTCGAGGTACGCGGAGGGGTGGACATTCATGTCATGACCTTCGACGGCGAAGAGGTTTCCTACTTCGGTCTCTATCCGGGGGACGTCGCCGCGGAGCGGGCCGGTCTGAGTGACGATGAACGTGAGGTTCTGATTTTGCGCGTGCAGGAAGGCATGGACGAGAGCGCGATCGCCGAGCGGCTGGGGGCGGACGACTCGAGGGTGATTGGGCGGCTTGAGGGGGCGTTCGAGAAGCTGCGGGCGATGCCCTCCCGGGCACACGTCTCGTGAGCTCGTTCCGAATCGTTGTGCTCGCCTCGGGCGGGGGCACGAACCTGCAGGCGATCCTCGATCAGCTGCACGGCGGTGAGGAGGGGATCGAGGTCGTCGGCGTCGGATCGGACAAGCCGGACGCGATGGCGCTCGAGCGCGCTCGGAAGGCGGGGGTGGAAACCGCCGTGTTCGGGGCTGCGGAGTACGGGGACCGGAGCGCGCGGGATGCAGCGCTCGGCGACTGGATCGAGGAGCAGGCGGCCGACCTGATAGTGCTCGCCGGCTACATGCAGCTGCTCTCGCCGGAGTTCGTGAGCCGGTTCCGAAATCGCGTGATCAACGTTCATCCCGCCCTGCTCCCCGCCTTCCCGGGGATCGACGCCGTGCAGCAGGCGATCGACCATGGCTCCAAGATCACCGGGGTCACGGTTCACTTCGTCGACGAGGGGGTCGACTCGGGGCCGATCATCTTGCAGCGTCCGGTGCCGATCGCTCCGAGCCGTGACTGGGCCGAGACGGAGAGGGTGATCCACGCCACCGAGCACGCCTTGCTCCCGGAGACGATCAGGTTGATCGCCGCCGGTCGCGTGAGGATCGATGAGGAGAACCCTCGCCTCGTCCAGATCGACCCGCCGGATGAGGGCTGAACCGATGGCGGTCCGTCATCCGCGGTCTTAGACTCGCCTCTCTCCGTGTCGACTCCCTCCTCCGAGATCGCGCCAGAGCCGGCCGGCGAGTCGCTGCCCGTGCGCCGGGCACTGATCTCGGTGGCCGACAAGACCGGCGTGGCCGAGTTCGCCGCTGGGCTGGCGAAGCAGGGGGTCGAGGTGATCTCGACCGGGGGGACGCTGTCGGTGCTGCGGGAGGCCGGGGTCGAGGCTCGTCCGGTCGAGGAGCTCACCGGGTTTCCCGAGATCCTCGATGGGCGGGTCAAGACGCTTCATCCCCACCTGCATGCGGCGCTGCTCGCCGTTCGCGACAACCCTGAGCACGCGGAGACGCTGCGGGAGCGGGAGATCGACGAGATAGACCTGGTCTGCGTCAACCTCTACCCCTTCGAGCGCACGGTGGCGCGGCCGGACGTGCCGGAGGAGGAGGCGATCGAGAACATCGACGTCGGGGGTCCGACGATGATCAGGGCCGCGGCGAAGAACCACCGCTTCGTCGCCGTGGTAGTTCGCCCCGAGAGCTACGACGCGGTGCTGGACGAGCTCGAGGAGACCGGCGAGCTCTCCGCTGCCACGCGGCATTGGCTGGCGAATGAGGCCTTCGCGTACACGGCCCGGTACGACGCCGCGATCAGCCGCTGGTTCGCGCGTGGGTACCAGCAGCTGCCGACCTACTGGGTGACGGCCTGGGAGAAGGAACTCGATCTGTCCTACGGCGAGAACCCCCACCAGCGTGCGGCGCTCTACGTGGAGCCGCAGGTGCGGTCGCACGTCCTCTCGCGGGTCTCGAAGCTCCACGGGAAGCCGCTGTCATTCAACAACGTGCTCGATCTCAATTCGGCGCGCACCCTGCTGAGCGACCTGGAGGGGCCGGGCTGCGTGATCGTCAAGCACAACAACCCGTGCGGGGTGGCCGAGGGGGACGCGATCGGGCCGGCATACGAGGCGGCCTTCGCCTGCGATCCGATGTCTGCGTTCGGAGGCGTGATCGCCCTGAACCGCGCCGTCGACCGCGCGCTGGCGGAGCGGCTCAACCAGCAGTTCATCGAGGTGCTGATCGCGCCGGGCTATGAGGATGGAGCTCTCGAGGTCCTGGAGCAGAAGGAGGCGATCCGGATCCTCGAGGACACGGAGCGGCGCGGGCATCAGATCGAGCCGGACCTCAAGAGGGTGCGCGGCGGGATCCTCGTCCAGGATCCCGATGGCTCACCGGAGCCCCGGGAGCTGATGGAGGTCGCCACCAAGACGCAGCCCAGCGAGGAGCAGTGGCGGGACCTGCTGTTCGCCTGGCGGGTCGTGCGCCACGTGCGCTCCAACGCCATCGTGCTGGCGAGAGACCGGGCCACGCTGGGCATCGGTGCCGGTCAGATGAGCCGGGTGGATTCGGTGCGCCTGGCGATCGAGAAGGCCAAGGAGGCGCGGGGGCCGGACGCCGAGCCGCTGCTCGCCGGGTCGGTGGTCGCATCGGACGCGTTCTTCCCGTTCGCCGACGGGCCGCAGGCGGCGATCGACGTCGGGGCCACGGCGGTCATCCAGCCGGGGGGCTCGAAGCGGGACGCAGAGGTGATCGAGGCGTGTGACGCCGCGGGCGTTGCGATGGTCTTCACCAAGCGGCGCCACTTCCGGCACTAGGTCTCGCCGGCGGCCCGCCGGCCGCGCACCGCGGTCGATTTGTGACACCGCTCACCCGGGTGACCGGCGCCACACAACCCGCGCCGAGGGAGTGATCTGATCCGCCTCATCGGAGGCGAGGAGACCGAGGCGAGGAGAGACAAGGGAGAAGGAAAGGGCCTAAACGGGGCAATAGGGAGGAGGGCCGGAAGACGGCGCGGTCAGAGGCGGCGCCATGGGAGGGTCTTCCGGCGGCAGGGCCCCTGATCAGGCGGCGCCGGCGGCCTTGCGCGCGTCCTCGTGGTCTCGGTGGGCCTCGACCCGCGCGGCGAGCCCGTCGCGGACGGTCCAGATGTGTCCGAACTCGCCGTCGAGCGGCATCCCGGTAGCCCGAGCCCGGGCGAAGATCGTGCCGAGCACCAGCACCTCGTCGTCGCGCACTTCGACGAACTCGGCGGCGTCGTAGTGGAACTCCGAGAAGTCCTGCTCCAGGGCCTCGACGAACACCTCGAGGCCCTGCACGCCTGAGAGAACCCGGTCGCCCAGCTCGTGGGAGAGACGGGACTCGAAGTCCGGCGCGACCACCTCCCTGAGCTCGGCAAACCCCACGCGGCGGGTGCCGACGGTGGCCCAGTCGAAGCCGTAGATGCGGCGGATCAGGTCGGCTCGCTCTCCCACCGCGCGGAGTATCCCGCCTGGCGCCTCGCGGCGCCATGAATCGCGCGCACTTTCATGGAAGGGCCGCTGCCAGAATGTAGGCGGCGCCTCTAACTCAATTGGCAGAGTTCCGGCCTTTTAAGCCGGCGGTCCGGGTTCGATCCCCGGGGGGCGCATCGCTCCCGATGACTCACATCTAGAGTGCGGGCAGCATGAGGATCTCCGCGAAGGTCGACTATGCCGTGCGGGCGGCCATCGAGTTGGCCGCCGCGGGGGGTGAGCCGATCAAGGGCGAGGCGATCGCCGATGCCCAGGACATCCCGCTCAAGTTCCTCGAGAACATCCTGGGCGAGCTCAAACACACCGGCATCGTCGCCAGCCGCCGCGGCGCCCAGGGCGGCTACTGGCTCGCCAAGCCGGCTGACGACGTCAGCCTCGCCGACATCGTGCGCGCGGTGGAGGGGCCGCTGGCGAGCGTCCGCGGCCAGGCTCCCGAGACACTCACCTACAAGGGCGAGGCCGTGCCCCTCCAGAGCGTCTGGATCGCGGTGCGCGCGAACCTGCGCGCGGTGATGGAGGACACCTCCCTCGCCGACGTCGTCGGCGGGGAGCTGCCGGCGGCGGTCCGTGAATTGAGCGAGCCGGCTGAGGCCTGGAGTGCGCGTTAGCCGTCGTCCTCGGCGACGCGACCCGATGGCGGCTCGCCGACTCGCTCAATCCATCGGACCCCTGACCCAGGCCACCTCGGGCTCGCGGGTCAGGCGAGATCCACCCCCGTCGGGCCCGAACACCCGCGTCGAACGCGGTCGCACGAAGACGATCTGACCCTCCGCCAGCTCGAGCTGGTCGACCTCGTCCCGCGTCAGCTGCACCGAGAACTGTTGGCCATCAGGGAGCGTCAGCTCCACCCTCACCTCGAACCCGAGGTGGACGATGCGCTCCACCATCGCCTCGATCGTCTGACCGTTGGGCTCGTGATGGATGTCGACGTCGTGTGGCCGCACCCACGCCTCGCCCAGCCGGTGCGCGGGCCCGACGAAGCTCATCACGAACTCCGAGGCCGGGTTCTCATAGAGGTCGCGCGGACCGCCGGACTGCTCGACCTTGCCGTCGTTCATGACGATGATCTGCTCGGCGACGTCCATCGCCTCCTCCTGGTCGTGGGTGACGAAGATCGTCGTCACGTGCACGTCGTCGTGGAGGCGCCGCAGCCAGGTGCGCAGCTCCTCGCGCACCTTGGCGTCGAGGGCACCGAAGGGCTCATCCAGCAGCAGCACCCGCGGCTCGACCGCCAGCGCCCTCGCGAGGGCCATGCGCTGCCTTTGCCCACCCGAGAGCTGGTTGGGAAAGCGCCGCTCGAAACCCTGCAGATGGACCAGCTCGATCAGCTGCTTGACCCGCTCGCGGATCGTCCCGCTGCCCTCGCCCTTGATCTTCAGGCCGAACGCGATGTTGTCGAACACGGTCATGTGCTTGAAGGCCGCGTAGTGCTGGAAGACGAACCCGACCTGACGGTCCTGGACACGGGTCTCGGTGTTGTCCTCGCCCGAGATCAGCACCTGCCCCGCATCGGGCTGCTCGAGGCCGGCGATCACCCGCAGTAGCGTCGATTTGCCGCTCCCGCTCGGGCCGAGCAGAGCGGTCAGCCCCCCATCCGGGACGTCGATGGAGACGTCGTCGAGGGCGACGAAGTTCCCGAACCGCTTGGTCACGTTCTTGACTGAGATGGCCATCTCAGGCCTCCTTTTGAATGGGCTGTGGGACGAACACAGTCGGCGTGGGCGGGACTCCTTCCCTCTCCTCCGCGGAGTCGCCGCGCGAGCGCCGCTGCAGCAGGTTCATGCTGAGCAGCACCGCGACCGCGAGGATGGCGAGCACGATCGCGGCGGCGTACGCGCCGGCGAGGTTGAAGTTCTCGAACTGCTTCTGGACGTAGAGGGGCAGGGTCTGGGTCGCCCCGGATCCGGAGATCTTTCCGGAGACCACGCTGACCGCACCGAACTCACCGAGCGCCCGCGCGGTCGCGAGCACCACGCCGTAGGCGAGACCCCAGCGGATCGCCGGCAGGGTCACCTTCCAGAAGGTCTGCACGGGCGAGGCGCCGAGCGTCTTCGCTGCCTCCTCCTGATCGGTGCCGATCTCCTGCAGGACCGGCATCACCTCCCGCACGACGAACGGCAGCGAGACGAAGATCGTGGCCAGGACCATTCCCGGCACCGAGAAGATCACCTGGATGCCGTTGTCCATCAGCCATCCCCCGACCCAGCTGTCGCGAGGCGCGTAGACCAGGAACAGCGCGAGCCCGATCACCACCGGAGAGATCGCAAAGGGCAGATCGATCGCAGCGTTGAGCAGCGCCTTGCCCCTGAACTTCTGGCGCACCAGGACCAGGGCGGTGAGCACGCCGAAGAAAGTGTTCAGCGGCACCGCGATCCCGACGCAGACGATCGTCAGCCAGAACGCGTGCAAGCCGTCCGGGCTTGTCACGGCGTCGATCGGCTGACTCAGGCCGTGCTCGAAGGTCCGGTAGAAGATCATGCCCACGGGCACGATCAGCAGCGCAGCGAGGTAGAAGAGCGCGACCGAGCGCAGGCCCCAGCGGGAACGCCGGCTAAGCGCGCTCATGCCTCGACCTCCAGTTAGCGAACAGATTGAACGCAAAGAGCAGGCCCACGGAGATCGCGAGCAGCAGCACGGAGACCGCGGCTGCACCCGACGCGTCGCTCGTCTCGATTCGCCCGTAGATGTAGACCGACGCGACCTCGGTCTTGAAGGGGATGTTCCCCGTCAGCAGGACCAGCGAGCCGAACTCGCCGATCGCCCGAGCGAAGGCGAGCGCGCAACCGGCCACCAGCGCGGGGGTCAAGTTGGGAAGGATGATGCTGCGGAAGATGCGGTGGTTCGGCGCGCCCAGCGAGGCGGCGGCCTCCTCCATCTCCTTGTCCAGCTCCATCAGCACCGGCTGGACAGCCCGCACGACGAAGGGCAGCGTGACGAACAGCAGGGCGCAGACCACCGCCGTCTTCGTGTAGGCGATGTGCACCCCGATCGGCGAGTTCTGACCGTAGAGGGCGAGCAGCGTGAGCCCCGCGACGATCGTCGGCAGTGCGAAGGGGAGGTCGATCACCGAATTGACCAGCCGCTTGCCACGAAATTCGTCGCGCACCAGCACCCAGGCGATCAGGGTCCCCATCACCGCGTTGATCGCAACGACGATCAGCGAGGAGATCAGAGTCAGCTTGATCGCAGCGACCGCCTCGGGATCGCTGATCGCGTCCCAGAAGTGGCCCAACCCGTCCTCGAACCCACGGCTGAGCACCGCGGCGACCGGGATCAGCACGATGACGCTGATCCACAGCGTCGCCGCCCCGCGAGCGAGCCCGGCACCGCCGAGGGGGGCTCGCAGGCCCACCCTCGGCGGTCGGGCTACAGCTGTGTCGGCTGATGCCATCTATGAGGCTCGCTTTCGCATCTAGCTGGTCGGATTGCCGAGCTCCTTCTCGGCCTGGATGACCCAGCCGTTGTCCCCGAAGAACGGATCGGCGACGTTGCTCCAGCCACCGAACTTGTCGATGGTGAACAGGCCCGACGGAACGGGGAACTTGCTCGCGTTCTTGTCGGCGACGGACTTCACGACGGGGCGGTAGCCCGCATCGGCGAAGTCCTGCTGGCCCTTATCCGTGTACAGGAAGTCCACGAAGCTCTGGGCCTCCGACGGAGCGTCCTTGGTGACCGCGATCGGGTTCTCGATCAGGATCGTGCTCGCCGGCGTCACGTACTCCAGATCGATGCCGTCCTGTTTCGCCTGGATGGCATCGTTCTCGTAGCCGACGAGGACGTCGCCCTTGCCGCTTGAGAAGGTGTTCAGCGAGTCACGGGCGCTCGAGTCCTGCACTGAGGTGTTGGCCAGGACCTGCTTGACGAAGTCCTGGGCCTCGGCTGGGGACTTGCCCTCCGCAATCTGCGATCCGTAGATGGCCATGATGTTCCAGCGGGCCCCGCCGGAGGTGGCCGGGTTCGGATCGATCACGTCGACGTCATCGCGGGCGAGGTCGTCGAACGTCGTGATGTGCTTCGGGTTGCCCGGCCTGACCATCAGGGTCACGACCGAGTCGGTGACGATCCCCTTGTACTGGTTCTGATTCCAGTCGGGCGAGACGATGCCCGCATCGACCAGGCGCTGCATGTCGGGTTCGAGGGAGAACTCGACCACGTCCGCCGGCTGGCCTGACTCGACAGCACGGCTCTGATCGCCCGAGGCTCCGAACGAATTGGAGAAATCGACGTCCTTGCCGTCAGACGTGTCCTTGAAGGCCGGCTCGAGGCTGTCCTCATAGACCTGCTGCGGAGTCGAGTAGGCAACCAGGTCGATCCCGCCGCTGGCGCTCGCAGAACCGCCGCAAGCCGCAATCCCAGCCGTCGCCGCCAGGGCGAGCAGCGCACCGCCCAGCTGAGCGGCGATTCGCCGCGGCTGGCGCTTCTTCTTTCCTTGAGTCATGGAGGCTTTGTGACCTTTCTTCATTGGTTTCCTTGGGAAGAGGCCCGGCACCGTAGCAGGTTCTCGACTTTCTGGATCAAAAACCTCTTAATTCCTTGCTTGATTGGGGGAAATGCCATGAAGCCGAATGCGGAAAGAGGGATTCGGGCACCCCCGCGGGGCGCGAAATGCAGGCCGGATTAGGTACGCGTCGAGCGGGAAGGACCTCCCCGCATGCGAGTGATGTTTGTCACCTGGCTCACGCTGATCGCGGCCGGCCTCATCTTCTACTCGATCATCGGCCTCAGCCACCACTGACGGTCCCGTGCGGCGCTTTCTACGCGATCACTCGCTCTCGCTCTTCTTCCTGGTGATCTTCCTGGCGGCGCTGGTCGGACAGGCGATCGCGGGGCACGCGCTCCACAACAACGATGCGATCGCCCATCACGGGCAGACCATGTCCTTCTGGCGCTATCTGGTCTCGTCCGACTTCGGCAACGCCGTGATGGAGAACTGGCAGTCCGAGTACCTGCAGTTCATGCTCTTCATGCTCGCCACGATCTGGCTGATCGAGCGGGGCTCGCCGGAGTCAAAGGAGCCCGGCCAGGCCGGCCTCGAGTCGGACCGGCAGCAGAGGATCGGCGGACACGCGCAACCCGACTCGCCCGACTGGGCCAAGCCACGGGGCATCAGGACCTTCGTCTACTCGAACTCGCTGCTGATCGTCATGTCGATCATCTTCTTCGGATCCTGGTTCGCCCAATCGGTCACCGGCTGGACCGAGTTCAACGCCCAGCAGACCGACCACCACGAGCAGACGGTCTCCTGGCTGGGCTATGTCGGGTCGGCGGACTTCTGGGAGGCCACCCTGCAGAACTGGCAGTCTGAGTTCCTCGCGATCGGCTCCTTCGTGGCGATCACGGTATTCCTGCGCCAGCGAGGTTCACCCGAATCGAAGCCGGTCGGCGCCCCCCACCGCGCCACCGGCGTCGAGGGATGAACAGCTAGTCGGCCTTGCCGCCGCGCCGGCGGATAGCTCGCCGTAGCTGGTCCTTGCCCATCTTCGAACGGCCGCGGATGTCGAGCCGAGCCGCCTCGCGGTTGAGCTCGTCGCGGGTCTTCGCCTGGCCCTTGCGGACCTTGTTCGCCTCCTTCCCGAGCGCGGTCTTCGTCCGGCTGGGCAGGTTCTTCAGAGTCTGCTTCTTGCGGGCGCCCGCCTGCGCCTTCTTGACGTTGCGCTTGGCGGCGCGCCGCTGCGTTTGGGTAGCCATCGCGCTTCCCTCCTTCTCAGTCCTCTCGCCCGCCGGTTACCCGGCGATCACCGAGCGAACCATCGGTCGGCGCTTCGGTCAGAAGAGCTTGGTCTGAACGGGCTTGGCCGCTTCGGATGCACCGGCCCGCTGGGCGCGGCGCGACTGCAGCTCGTCGCGGCGGCGGTAGCGTGGGTCGCGCGAGCGGTTCGGAGCGCGAACCAGACCGCCGATGCGCTTGCGCTCCGCGTTCGGCGCGTACGCCCGGCCCTCGTAGAGCTTCTCGTATCGGGGCACCAGGTCCGGGCGGGCCGCCGAGAGCCAGGACATGAAGACCTCCTTCACCCCCGGGCGCAGGTGCAGGGCGATCCCGTTGACGAAGGTGGCGCCGGCTTCCTCGGCGAGCGAGACGATCTCCTCGACCAGCTCGGGCGAGTCGTTGATCCCCGGCATCAGTGGAGCCACGAGGACGCCGGAGGGGATCCCCGCTTCGTTGAACTTCGCCACCGCCTCCAGGCGCTTCCGCGGGTGGGGCGTGTGCGGCTCGGTTTCGCGCCAGATCCTCTCGTCCAGGGTCGGGACTGAGAAGTTGACGCTGACGTCGGCGACCTCGGCCAGCTCGAGGTAGTGGTCCAGGTCGCGGAGCGGCAGAGGCGACTTGCTGAGCACCGACGTCGGCGTGCAGGTGTCGCGGAGCGCCTCCAGCATCGGAGGCATCAGCTCATAGCGGCCCTCGGCCCACTGGTACGGATCGGTGTTCGTCCCGAAGGCCACCAGCTCCCGCTTCCAGCTGGGCTTGCTGAGCTCGGCCCGTAGCAGCTCCGGCACGTTGATCTTGACGACGATTTCTCGCTCGAAGTCCCGCCCGGCGTTCAGATCCAGGTAGGTGTGCGTCTGGCGGGCAAAACAAAAGGGCATGCATGAGTGCACCCCCTGAACGCGTTGACCGTCCAATTGAAAGGCAGGAAGTCGCCCGGGACCTTGTTGAGGGCCGACTTGGCCCGGACCTCGTGGAAGTTGATCCCGAGGGCCTCGGGCGCGTCGAAGGTCCGGACCCGCTCTACGTCCAGCCCAGGCAGGCTCCGCCCCTTCTCTGTGTCCACTTTCTGTGAGTCCCAGCGCATCTCTCTCCAGTCTGGCAGCACTCGTCGCGGCGGCCGAACATATGTTCGCATACGCGCCGGCTCCGACTGCGCGAATTGAACGACGGGTAGGACCGCGGTGTGAGTCAGCTACCCCTGACCGGCGAGGAGATGAGCGGCGCCGACGCCCTGATCCCGGAGCGGCCGACCCTGAAGGCGCTGCGGGAGGCCGCGGCCGGCTGCCGGGCCTGTCCGCTCTGGAAGACCGGAACCCAGACGGTCTTCGGCGAGGGCCTGAAGCGGGCGCGACTGATGCTGATCGGCGAGCAGCCCGGTGACCGGGAGGACATCGAGGGTCATCCGTTCGTGGGCCCCGCGGGGAAGATCCTCGACAAGGCCCTCGAGGAGGCCGGCATCGAGCGCGGCGACGCCTACGTGACCAACGTCGTCAAGCACTTCAAATGGACGCCGAAGGGCAAGCGCCGCATTCACCAGGCGCCGAAGGCGGAGGAGATCAAGGCGTGCGCTCCCTGGCTCGAGGCGGAACTCGAGGTCGTCGATCCCGAGGTGATGGTCTGCCTCGGAGCGACTGCGGTGCGGGCGGTGATCGGTTCCAAGGCGCGGGTGATGAAGGATCACGGCGAGTTCCTCGAGTCCCGGCTCGGCCGGACGGCGATGCCGACCCTTCATCCATCCGCCATCCTTCGCGCCGATCCCGAGGACCGGGACGGGGCCATGGCCCTGCTGGTCGGTGACCTGAGCAGGGTCCGCGATCGCCTCGACCCATGAGCACAAGGGCTCGCGTGACGGACCAACCGCCGAAACTACACCCAGCCGAGCATCGCGCCTACAGGGAGCTCTACGTGGCCTGCCGGCAGCTGATCCGCCGCTGGCGGCGGCTGGCGCCGGCGCTCGATGGGACCCCCGTTGGGGACGCACTCGACCGAGGTGCCACCGAGACCGAGCGCCTGCTCGACGCGCTGGGGCCGCGCACGGCGGCCTACGACCTCCATGGCGGCCCGATGGCGCAGGGGCTAGGCGCACGGGTAGCCGACCTCCGCAACGCGATCGGCGATCGCGGCGGTGACACCGGCCTGGTCGTGCGCTCAGCGGTACTCGACCTGGAGCACGTGACCACGCTGCTCCGCCATCTGGCCGAGCTGGCGCGGACCCGCGACGACCGCGACCTGGCCGGCTTCTGCGAGCAGTGGGCGGGTCGCCTCGAGTCGGAGCTCGATTCCGTGAGGGAGGCCGCGGTGGAGCTCGGAACGGACCCGGATCGGACCGCGGCGCCGCTGGACGACTCGGTGCTCAACCGGGCGGCGCACGGTGTCGGCTGGGTGTTCGGCTCGTTCGGGGAGGCAGTCGACCGCGTCGTAGGCAGACGCCGCGGTTAGAGCTCCGGTCGGCCCTCGATTGGGGTCGAGGCCTCGGCGTGGAGGCGTCGCGGGATCCGCCCCGCCTGCCGCGCCGCCCAACCCGCCTCGACTGCCGCGCGCATCGCCGCAGCCATGCCAGCCGGATCCTCGGCGCGGGAGACCGAGCTGGCGAGCAGGACGGCGTCGCAGCCAAGCTCCATGGCCAGTGCCGCGTCCGAGGCGGTCCCGATCCCGGCGTCCAGGACGACTGGGACGCCGGAGCGCTCAGCGATGATCTGGACGTTGTAGGGGTTGCGGATTCCCATCCCTGAGCCGATCGGCGAGCCGAGAGGCATCACCGCGGCGCAGCCGGCCTCCTCCAGCCGCCGCGCAAGGATCGGGTCGTCATTCGTGTACGGCAGCACAGTGAAGCCGTCGTCTACCAGGGTCTCGGCGGCCTCGACCAGCTCCACGGCATCCGGGAAGAGAGTCCGGTCGTCACCGATCACCTCGAGCTTCACCCAGTCGGTCTCGAACGCCTCCCTCGCCAGCTTCGCCGTCCGGACCGCGTCGCGAGCCGTGTAGCAGCCGGCGGTGTTGGGCAGCGCGAACAGCCCCAGCCGCCGGATCACGTCGAGGACCGAGCCCTGCGCTTCCGGATCGACGCGCCTGAGTGCCACCGTGACGATCTCGGTGCCGGAGGCGAGCAGCGCCTCCTCCATCTGCTCGAGGGAGCGAAAACCGCCGGTGCCGACGATCAGGCGCGAGCCCCAGCGCCGGTCACCTAGCTCGAAGCCGTCCTCGGCCCCGCCCTGAATCGCGGCGAGCACCTCGACCTTCTGCCCCTCCCGCAGCGCCGTCCGCTCCCACTCGCTGCGGGGGACGACCTCGCCGTCGACGGCGACCGCGACTCCCCGCTGCTCGGCGGCGGCACCGGAGGCCTCGATCGCCGCGGCGACGCCGGCCCCGTCGGGCAGGTCCACGATCTCGCCGTTGAGCTCGACCCTCATGCGACCTCCACTCGCGGCGGCGCAGTTCGCCCCGCGAAGCGCTTCGGCGAGAACGGAGCCAGGTCGATGGGCGGCTGATCCCCGGCGAGCAGCGCGCCGACGCAGTCCGCGGTGACGGGGGCCTGCAACACGCCATTCCGGAAATGGCCTGCTGCGATCAGCAGGCCATCGGTTGCGCTCGGACCGATCAGGGGCGCGTTGTCCGGGGTGCCGGGCCGCAGGCCGGCGGTGGCCTCGAGCAGCTCCAGCTCCGCGATCTCCGGGATCAGCCGATAGGCCTCGCGGAGCAGTTCGTGGACGCCTCCTGCCGTCAGAGTGGTGTCGAAGCCCCGCTCCTCGACCGTGGCGCCCACGATCAACCTGCCGTCGGCACGCGGCACCATGTAGACCCGCTCGCCGGCGACGATGCGCTCGCAGACGGGCTCGCTCGCCGAGCCGCGCAGGGTGAGGATCTCGCCTTTCACGGGGCGCACGGGCGGTCTCTCCTCGGCCGGGATCCACTCGGCCCGCCCGGACCAGCAGCCCGCCGCCAGTACGACGGCCGCGCTCTCGAAGCTCCGGCCATCGGCCGTCTGGATTCGCCAAGTGCCGGCGGAGCGCCCGGCGGACACCACCTCGGCCCCGGTTAGCACGGGGACGTCGTGGCGCTCCAGAGCCACCAGCAGCGCTGCCACGACGAGCCTTGGATCGACGCTCCCTTCACCGGGCACGTGGGCGCCGCCCCGAACGGCGGTCGCCAGCCCGGGCTCCAGCTCCCGGCAGCCCCTCCCGGTGAGCCACTCGGACGGGAGGCCGAGCCTGGCGTGAAGCACATAGCGTCGCTGCAGCTCCTCAGCCTCGTCGCGGTCCAAGGCGACGTGGAGCGCGCCCCGCACGGCGAACTCGACCTCCGAGCCCGCCTCGGACTCCAGCGCGGCCGCGAATGCCGGCCAGCGGCTCAGCGACTCGAGATTGAGTGCGAGCAGCCTCTCCTCCCCCCAGGACGCCTCGCCGACCGGGGCCAGCATGCCGGCCGCGACCCCGCTGGCGCCAGCGGCGGGGCGCTCGCGCTCCAGCACGCAGACCCTCGCTCCGCGCTCAGCCGCGCGCCAGGCGCAGGCGAGACCGATCACTCCGCCGCCGACGAAGACCGCGTCGTATCGGTTGTTTTGGTCGCTGGTAATCGCCGCCTCGCTTCCCTGCGGCCGATGCGCTCCAACCTCCCTGCGCCGGCATTACCCGGATCAGGTTCAGACGGTCGGCGGCGCTTCAGCCGCCCTCTCAGCCCTTGGTGGGCTCCCGTTACGTATCCATCCTACCCAGGCGATCCCGTCATCTACGCTTGCGCCTGGAGTGACTGACGCCGCGTCCGGCCCGTCTCATCTCGCACCACCCGAGGCAATCGGCGAATTGCGCCGCCAGCGGCTGCGGTGGGCGCACCTTTACTACGTCTGCGACGCAAGGCCGCACGGCGACAACCCCGAAGCACTCCTGAACGCAGCGATGACCGGCGGCGCGAGGATGATTGAGCTCCGCGACCGGGAGCATCCGCGCAACGCAGTCGATCGCTCCGGGCAGACCTTCCGCCGGCTCGCCAACACCTACGGCGCGCTCTTCATCGTCAACGACGATCCGCACCTCGCCCTGGAGCTTCGCGCCGACGGCGTCCACGTCGGCCAGGACGACATGGATCCCTCGGAGGCCCGGGAGATCATGGGACCTGACGCGATCATCGGCCTGTCCACCCACTCGCGGGAGCAGATCGAGGCGGCGGCGGATTCCCCAGTCGACTACATCAGCGTCGGCCCGATCTGGGAGACGCCGACCAAGGTGGGCCGCCCAGCGACCGGACTCGAACTGGTCCGCTCGGCCGCCGAGATCGCTCAGCGGCCATGGTTCGCGATCGGGGGCATTGACGCGACCAACGTGGAGCAGGTGGTTGCCGCCGGGGCGCAGCGGATCTGCGTCGTCCGCGCGATCCGCGACGCATCGAATCCACGAGCCGCGGCCAGCGCCCTCTTCGCTGCAGTCGATCCCAGGGCAAGGGAGGGACGGGGGGCGGGCTAGCCATGGCCGGGGCGCGGGAGAGAAAGCGGGCCGACCGCCAGAAGCGCAAGCGGCGGTCGACGGACAGGCCGGAGCAGACCGACTCGGCGACCGCCGCCGGTGCCGCTCCGGGCAATGGCGCCGCGAGCTCCTCGGAGACCTTCCAGGAGAGGATGGCTCGGCGCTACGAGGAGCGCAACGCCGAGGCCCGCGCCCAGCTCGAGCCGCTGGAGCAGGGCGAGCGCCCGAGGGCGGTGACGGTCGGCGCGGTGGTATCGGCGCTTCTCGCGCTCCTCTTCACCGTGTCGGCCATCCTCGCGATCGCCGGGGTGAGCGCCGGTGGACGGGATATCAAACCGCTCCCCATCGTGTTCTTCTCGGCCGTCTTCTGGGCGATGGCCGTGGGCATGTGGCGGGCCCGCTACTGGGCGGTGCTCGGCTTCCAGACGGTGCTCCTGCTGATGATGCTCGCCAGCGCCTTCGGTCTGGTGGTCGTCAATACCGTCCTGCAGGCGGTCGGGACGACGCTTCTCCTGCTGGGCTCGGGAGCCCTGTTCTACTTCATGATCCGCGCCATGGCGCGGATCCAGATGCCCACTCCCCCCGGAGCGGACTAGAGGGCTCCTATAGAGTCGAAGGCCGATGGCCGAGTACGACGTGATCGTGATCGGAGGCGGCCCCGGGGGGTACGTGGCCGCGATCCGCGCCGCCCAGCTCGGGCAGAAGACCGCTGTCGTCGACCGCGACAAGGCCGGCGGCCGCTGCCTCAACTACGCCTGCATCCCGGCCAAGACCCTGCTTCACACCGCCGAGATCTTCAGCGCGGTGAGCGAGGACGGTGCCGACCTCGGCATCAAGGCGAATGGCGCCTCGATCGACTGGAAGGCCCTGCAGGCCCGGCGCGCCAACGTCTCGAAGACCCTCGAGGACGGCGTCGAGTTCCTCTGGAAGAAGAACAAGGTCACCTTCCTCCACGGCGAGGCCTCGCTCGCAGGCGGCGGAAAGGCGAAGGTTGGCTCCGATGAGCACCAGGCGAAGACGATCATCCTCGCCACCGGATCCGTCGCCATGCCGATCCCGGGTATCGACTTCTCCGAACGCGTGATCGACACCTGGGGCGCCTGGTCACTTGATTCGATGCCCAAGGCCCTCGTGGTCGCGGGCGCCGGCGCCTCCGGATCCGAGATCGCCTCCGGCTACGCGCGGATGGGCGTGGACGTCACCTTGGTCGAGATGCTCGACCAGGTCCTTCCTCTGGAGGACAAGGACATGGCGCGAGTGGTCGAGCGCCAGTTCAGGAAGGACGGGATCGAGGTGATGCTGGGCACCAAGGTCGAGGGCGTTACCGAGCAGAAGACCGGCGTCAAGGTGAAGGCCGGAAACAAGGAGATCAAGGCCGACTACCTGGCGATCGCCGGCGGGCGACGGCCCGACACTGATCCCCTCAACCTCGACGCGGCCGGCGTTGCGAGGGACGATCGCGGCCAGATCGAGATCGACCCCTACCAGCGCACCTCCGCCGACGGCATCTTCGCGATCGGCGACCTCGTGCGGGGCCCGGCGCTCGCGCACAAGGCGGAGGAGGAGGGCGTGGTCGCGGTGGAGACGGCCGCCGGAGCACCCACCGAGCCGGTCAACATCGATCTCGTCCCGGGCGCGACCTTCTGTCATCCGCAGGTGGCGAGCGTCGGGATGACCGAGGAGCAGGCCAAGGAGACCGGCCGCCAGATCAAGGTAGGCAAGTTCAAGCTCGGCGGCGCCGGAGCATCGGTCGTCTACGACGACCGGGCGGGGCTGGTCAAGATCGTCGGGGACCCCGAGTACGGCGAGATCCTCGGCGCCCACATCGTCGGGAACATCGCCTGCGACATGATCAGCGAGATCGTCAACGTGATGGCGCTCGAGGGGGGCTACCCCGAGCTCGAGCGGATCATCCACCCGCACCCGACGATGTCGGAGGCGGTGCTCGACGGCGCCCGCGCCGTCGACGGCTGGGCGATCCACGCCTAGAGGCTCGTGGCCACCAACCGCCTGGAGGCCTTCAGCGACGGGGTCTTCGCGATCGCGATCACCCTGCTGGTTCTCGAGCTCAACGTGCCGGCCGGCGACAACCTCTGGCACCAGCTCAAGGAGGAATGGCCGTCGTTCGCGGCCTTCTTCGTCAGCTTCTGGGTGATCGGGATCATCTGGGTGAACCACCACGGCGTCCTCGATCACCTGGCCAGAGCGGACCGGGGCGTGCTCTACCTGAACCTGCTGCTGCTCTTCACGGTGGTCTTCATCCCCTTCCCGACCGCGCTCCTGGCCGACCATCTGAAGTCCGGCGAGGACGAGAGGGTCGCCGCGGTCGTCTACAGCGGGGCGTTCGTCGCGATGTCCGTCGCCTACGGCTTCCTCTGGACCTACATCACCAACCGCAAGCACCTCCTGGGCGTCGAGCTGAGCGACGATCAGATCAAGAGCATCAACCGGCGCTTTCTGATCGGCAACCCGCTCTACGCCATCCAGCTGATCGTCGCCTTCATCAGCCCCGCCGTGGTCCTGGTGATCAACGCCGGCCTGGCCCTCTATTACATGGTCGCGGGTATGAAGAGCCCGATGGCCGACACCGACCGAGGCCCGTGATGAGCGAGCGCGCCACCTTCTACTACGACTTCAGCTCCCCCTACTCCTACCTGGCGGCGGAGCGGATCAGCGGCGTGTTCGCCGAGGCCGGCGTCGAGCAGCCCGAATGGCAGCCGATCTCCTTCGGCCACCTCCTCCAGGCGGTCGGAAGGAGGCCCTGGTCCATGCCGCCCGACGGGCCGGATCCCGAGCACCTGGCCGAGATCCAGCGGCGCGCGTCCGACCGCGGCCTGCCCAAGGTCGTCTATCCCGAGGCCTGGCCGGTGGACAACTACAGCCTCAACCCCACCCGGGCCGCGGTCTTCGCGAAGGAGTCGGGCAGGGTCGTCTCCTTCTCGCTCGCCTGCTTCCGCCAGGTCTTTGCGGCGGGCCGGGACATGAGCGACGTGGACAACGTCCTGGTCGCGGCGGCCGCCTGCGAGCTGCACCCGAACGCCGTGCTCAAGGGAATCGAGACGACGTCCGTCAAGGAGAAGCTGCGAGCCGCCACCGACGAGGCGATCGCCCTGGGGGTGATCGGCATTCCCACGGTCGCGGTCGGGGATCAGCTCTACTGGGGCGATGACCGCCTCGAGGAGGCAGTGGGGGCGGCAGCCGCCAGCCGACCGTGACGTAGGGGTGAAACCCCCGTTCGGATTGCCCCTTGTCAGTAGGCTGAGGAGAAGGTGGCTCAGAGCAAGACAGCCGACTCCGGGAAGCAGACCAAGCGCACCGGCAAGGGCGCCTCGGCTACGAATGCGAAGCGGGACGGCCGGAGCGCCCAGCGAAAGCTGAAGCTCCCGGACAAGGCCACCTGCAGGGAGCTGCTCGGCCTGATGGCCCTGATCCGCCGCTTCGAGGAGGAGGCGGGCCGCCAGTACCAGCGGGCGAAGGCCGGCGGCTTCCTCCACCTGGCGATCGGGGAGGAGGCGACGATCGTCGGCACCACCTCGGTGATGCGCGACGACGATTACCTGATCGGCACCTACCGCACCCACGGGCACGCGATCGCCCGCGGCACCCATCCCAACAACGTGATGGCGGAGCTGTTCGGGCGCGCCGATGGGACCTCCGGGGGCCGCGGCGGCTCAATGCACATCTTCGATGCAGAGCGCCGGTTCATGGGTGGCTATGGGATCGTCGGAGGCAACCTGCCGCTGGCCGCCGGGCTGGCCCTCTCCTCCGACTATCGCGGCACAGACGAGGTCACCGTCTGCATGTTCGGCGACGGCGCCTCCAACACCGGCAACTTCGGCGAGACGATGAACCTGGCGGCGCTGTGGAGCCTGCCGGTCGTCTTCCTGGTCGAGAACAACCTCTACGGAATGGGCACCGCCTTGGAACGCCACTCCGCCGTGCCGGATCTGTCCCACAAGGCCGATGGCATGGGCGTGCCAGGGGTGCAGGTCGACGGGATGGATGTCCTTGCCGTGCGCGAGATGGTCGCCGAGCACATCCGGCTCGCGCGCGAGGAGCGCAAGCCCACCCTGGTCGAGGCCTTCACCTACCGCTATCGCGGTCACTCCGCGGCCGACCCCGAGGTCTACCGGGAGAAGGAGGAGGTCGAGGAGTGGCAGCGCAAGGACCCGATCGAGACCTTCTCCGCGCGCCTGATCAAGGAGAAGGTGCTGTCGGAGAGGGACATCGAGGCCATCAGGGAGGAGGCCGATGCGACCGTGGTGGCCGCGGTCGAGTTCGCAGACGCCTCACCCGAGCCACCGCTCGAATCGCTCTACGACCACCTCTACGTGCTCGGGGAGCAGGTGCCAGGCTGGTACGGCGTGGACGAGCGCACCCCGGACTCCCACCCCGCCGAGGATGAGCGCAGGGCCGGCCAGCGCGCCCGCGAGCTCGCCGAGCGAGGCGCGGCCTACGCGGAGCCCGAGGCTCAGGCGATGCGCGAGGCGGAGGGCGATCGGCCCGACACCGCCCCGGAGGACGTGCACTGATGGCCACCGTCCGGATGCGGGAGGCGCTGCGCGACGCGATGGCCGAGGAGATGCGTCGCGATGAGAACGTCTTCGTGATGGGGGAGGACGTGGGCGTCTTCCAGGGCTCGTTCAAGGTCACCGAGGGGCTGCTCGACGAGTTCGGCGAGAAACGGGTCAGGGACACCCCGATCTCGGAGAACTCGATCGTCGGGGTGGGGGTCGGCGCGGCGATGGCCGGGCTGCGACCGATCGTCGAGATCATGACCGTCAACTTCGCCCTTCTGGCGATGGACCAGATCGTCAACCACGCAGCCGCGATTCCGTACATGTTCGGCGGCCAGGTGCGGGTCCCGCTGGTGATCCGGATGCCGGGCGGTGGCGGCCATCAGCTCGGCCCCACTCACTCACACAGCTTCGAGTCGATGTTCCTGCAGATCCCGGGTCTGCTGGTGGCCTGCCCGTCGACTCCGGCGGACGCCAAGGGCCTGCTGAAGGCCGCGATCCGCGACGACAACCCGGTGATCTTCATCGAGCACGAGACGCTCTACGGTTCGCGCGGCGAGGTGCCCGAGAACGGCGACGGGATCGTCAACTTCGGCGAGGCCGCGATCCGCCGCGCGGGCAAGGACGTGACCATTCTGGGCATTCTGCGGATGTCCGAGACCGCCCAGCAGGCCGCCCAGCTCCTCGCCAACGAGCACGGCGTCGAGGCAGAGGTGATCGATCCTCGGACGCTCCGGCCGCTCGACCTCGACACGATCCTGGAGTCCGTCAGAAAGTGCAACAGGGTGGTGATCGTCGAGGAGGGCTGGCCCCACGGCGGCGTCGGGGCGAACCTCGCCGCCCTGATCCAGGGGCACGCCTTCGACGATCTCGATGCCCCGATCGAGCGGGTGACCGGCGGGGACGTGCCGATGCCGTATTCCAAGCGGATGGAGCAGGCCGCGATCCCCCATGCCGAGCATGTCGTGAGCGCGGCCCTGCAGACGCTCGAGGGAGCGATCTGATGGCCGACGTGGTCATGCCCCGCCTGTCCGACTCCATGGAGGAGGGGACGGTGCTCAAGTGGCTGAAGTCGATCGGCGACGAGGTGGCCGTCGGGGACGAGCTGGTCGAGATCGAGACCGACAAGGCCAACATGGTCTACGAGGCCGATGTCGCCGGGACCATCGTCGAGATCCTGGCTCAGGAGGGCGACACGCTGCCCGTCGGGGATGCGATTGCGCGGGTCGGGGATGCGAGCGAGATAGTGGATGGGGGCGAGGGCGGCGAGGCTGCCCGGCGACACGCACCATCCGCAGGAGAGGAGGGCGCGGATGGTGGGAATGGCGCAACGTCGCCCGGCACCCCCGCCGCCCCCGCCTCCGCCCCGGCAGCCGCGACTTCTTCCCCAGCCTCGTCGACCGCGGAGCCCGTCGCAGAGCCCTCCCCGGCGGCGGCAGTCGGTGGCGATGGGCGCGTCAAGGCCTCTCCGATCGCCAAGCGGATTGCGCGAGACCGCGGGCTCGATCTGCACGGGCTCTCAGGCACCGGTCCTGGCGGTCGCATCGTCAAGGCCGACGTCGAGCGGGCTCTCGCCGCGGGTGTGGCGGCACCGGCCGCAGCGCCCGCCCCGGCGGCCCCCGCTGCTCCACCGGCTCCCGCCGCCGCGCCGACGGGCCCCACCCCGGGCGTCTCGGAGAAGCCCGAGACCGCCAAGGGCCAGGTCGAGGTCGTCGAGCTGACCAAGCTGCAGCAGACCGTCGCCCGTCGCATGGCCGAGTCGAAGGCGACCGCCCCCCACTTCTACCTCCAGGCGGAGTTCGACATGACCCAGGCGGTCGAGGGACGGGCGAAGCTCAAAGCGATGGCGAAGGAGGGCGAGGCCGTTCCGACCTTCAACGACATGATCGTCAAGGCCTGTGCCCTCGCCCTGCGCGAGCACCCGCGAGCAAACGGCGCCTACCGAGACGGGCGGATCGAGCTGTACTCGCGGGTCAACGTCGGGGTCGCGGTGGCGGCCCAGGACGCGCTGGTGGTGCCGACCGTCTTCGACGCGGACCTGAAGGGTCTCCGCCAGATCGCGACTGAGACCAGGGCGCTCGCCTCCCGCGTCCGCGACGGGCAGATCACCCCACCGGAGCTCTCCGGCGGCACTTTCACGGTCTCCAACCTCGGCATGTACGGCATCTCCAACTTCCACGCCGTCATCAACACGCCGCAGGCCGGCATCCTGGCCGTAGGGGAGCTGAAGCCGAAGCCCGTGGTCACCGACTCGGGTGAGATCGAGCCGCGCCAGTTGATGGGCGTCACGCTCGCCTGCGATCACCGCATCCTCTACGGGTCCGACGGCGCGATCTTCCTGGCGCGGGTGCGCGAGCTGCTCGAGGAGCCGCTCGGCCTGGCGCTCTAGCGGCTGAATCGGACCCTGGTCGAAATCCCTGTTTTCTGCCCCAGGCCAGGGGTATGATCGGTTCACCACATAGGGAGGAGAGGTAGATCCCTCCCCTTCCGTTGTCCGTGATGCGGTCCCACCGGTTGATCCCGGCGCCGCACAGACAGTTCGCCGGAGGCGATCCCGATGGCGGGCAAGATGAAAGGCGGACCGAATATGAAGCTCGAAGCCGCGAGCCCGAGTCGTTCGCTTGATCGCGAGGGTGCGAGCGACCCCCTGACGCGCGACGACCGCGCCCTGCTCCTCCGCTACATGCTGATGATGCGACTCTCCGAGGAGCGCGGGCTGACCCTCTACAAGCAGGGCAAGGTGCCCGGCTCCTTCTATGACGGCAGGGGGCAGGAGGGGATCTGCGTCGGCGCCGCCTTCACCCTCGGACCCAGCGACCGCACCTGCATCCTGCACCGCGATCTCGGGGCCCATTTCGTTCGCGGGGTCACACCCGACCGGTACTTCGCCAACTACATGGGCCGGGCCGGAGGGGTCACCGGCGGACGGGACGGGAACATGCACTTCGGCGACCGCAAGCTCGGCTCCGTCGGGATGGTCAGCATGCTCCCGGACATGGCCCAGGTCGCCACCGGGATGGCCCTGGCCTTCAAGATGCGCCGCGAGCCCCGGGTGGCGATGACCTTCTTCGGCGAGGGCTCCACGGCGAACGGGCAGTGGCACGAGGCCATGAATTTCGCCGGTATCCACAGCCTGCCGGTCGTCTTCGTGCTCGAGAACAACCAGTTCGCATACTCGACCCCGACCGAGCTCGAGTACGCGGTCGACCCGGTGCGGCGCGCGAGGGGCTACGGCTTCCCGGGCGTAAATGTCGACGGCAACGACGTCGAGGCGGTCTTCGAGGTCGCCCGCGTCGCGGTCGAGCGCGCCAGGTCGGGTGACGGCGCGACGCTGATCGAGTGCCAGACGATGCGCATGCACGGGCACGGCGCCCACGACGACATGAGCTACGTCCCGGACGAATTGCTCGAGGAGTGGTCCCACCGGGACCCGATCGACCTCTACGCGAGCCGACTGGCCGACGAGCACGGCTTCGAGCCCGGTGAGATCGAGGAGATCCGGCGATCGGTCGCCTCCTATGTGGACGAGTGCGCCGAGCGGGCCCTGGCATCGCCCATGCCCGACCCCGCGATCGCGACGGAGGACGTCTTCGCGGATGAGTGGGAGGCGCTCGGAGACGCCGAGGCGCCGTGGTCGCGATGGAGCGTCACCGCCCCGTCGAGCGACTCGTCCGCCGGTGACGGGAGGCCGCGCGGGAACGGGGACCAGCCCGGGCTCGCCGAGCGCGGGAGGGCCGCCTGATGGCCGAGATGACCTATCTGGAGGGGATCAGCGACGGCCTGCGCGAGGAGATGCGGCGCGACGAGGCCGTCTTCTGCCTCGGCGAGGACATCGGCGCCTTCGGCGGCGCCTTCAAGGTCACCGACGGATTCATCGACGAGTTCGGAGCGGACCGGGTCCTCGACACGCCGCTCGCCGAGAACATGATCATCGGCGCCTCGATCGGTGCTGCGATCGAGGGGATGAGGCCCGTCTGCGAGATGCAGTTCGCCGACTTCATCTCCTGCGGCTTCGACCAGCTCGTGAACGTCGCCGGCAAGCTCCACTACCGGCAGGGAGTGTCGGTCCCGATGGTCGTCCGCCTGCCCTCGGGCGGCGGCTTCTCGGGCGGGCCGTTCCACTCTCAGAACCCCGAGGCCTGGTTCGTGCAGGCCCCGGGCCTGAAGGTGGTGGCCCCGGCGACCGCAGCTGACGCGAAGGGGCTGCTGGTCAGCGCGATCCGGGACCCGAACCCGGTCTGCTTCATGGAGCACAAGGGGCTCTACCGCCACGTCAAGGGCGATGTACCGGAGGGTGAGCACGCGGTCCCGCTGGGCGAGGCACGTCTTGCGCGTGAGGGTGGCGAGCTGACAGTGATCGCCTACGGCTCGGCCGTGCCGCTCGCGCTCCAGGCCGCCGACGAACTCGACGAGGACATCGAGGTCCTCGACCTGCGGACCCTCAATCCGCTCGACACCGAGGCGATCCTGGCAAGCGCCAGGAAGACCGGCAAGGTGTTGATCGCCCACGAGGCGACCCGTTCCTGCGGGGTCGGCGCCGAAGTGGCGAGCCTCGTCTCGGAGCGGGCGTTCGAGTCACTGGACGCTCCGGTGCGCCGGCTGACCGCCCCCGACGTGCCGATCCCGTTCAGCCCGCCACTCGAGCAGGCGGTCCTGCCGCAGCTCGACGACATGAAGGAGGCCTGCCGTGAGCTCCTCGCCTACTGACGGACCTGCCTCGCTCGTCGAGATCGTCATGCCCCAGATGGGTGTCTCGGTGGCCGAGGGCACGATCGTGGAGTGGAGCAAGCGCCCCGGCGATTGGGTGGAGCGCGACGAGACCGTCTGCCTGGTCACCACCGACAAGGTCGACGTCGAGATCCCCTCCCCGGCCGCAGGGCGCCTGGCGCGCGTGCTGGTCGAACCCGGGGACACCGTCGCGGTGGGAACATCGCTGGCCGAACTCGATGCGGCGGCACGTCCCGGTGAGGCTCATCCGGAGGAGCACCGCGAGGAGCCGCCGCCCGCGAGGAGAGGCGAAGGGGGGCAGGAGGCGGATCGCTCGGCCTTCCACTCCCCGGTTGTCAGGCGGATGGCCGAGGAGCACGGCATCGACCTCTCATCCGTCCAGGGCACCGGAATCGGGGGGCGGATCCGCAAGCGCGATCTGGTCGCCATGATCGAGTCACCCGGACGCGATGTAGAGCCGCCTGAGGAGCATGAGCGCCCGCTCCACATCGAATCCCCGTACCGGCCGGAGGCGCCCGCCCCGGCGACAGAAGCGAACGGCGACCGGGTTCCGACCGGCGACGTCCTGCCGGAAGGCCGGCGGGAGGCGATGTCGCCCATGCGCAGCCTGATCGCCAAGCACATGACGGAGAGCCGGCGCACAGCGGCCCACTGCACGACGGTGGTCGAGGTCGACCTCAGTCGAGTGGTGGCCGCCCGGAAGGAGCTCAGGGAGGGCATGGAGCGCCGCGGGGTCCCACTCACCTACCTCGCCTTCGTGGCGAGCGCGGCGGTCGACGCACTCAATCGCCATCCGATCCTGAACGCGTCAATCGAGGGGGAGGAGATCGTCTACCACGACGACGTCAACCTCGGCATCGCCGTCGCCCTGGACGAGGGTCTGATCGTGCCGGTGATCCGGCGCGCGCAGAGGCTAAGCCTCGAGGGCCTCGCGAGCGAGGTCTACGAGCTGGCCGGGCGGGCGCGGAACGGCGCCCTGGAACCTGACGATGTCGCCGGGGGGACCTTCACGATCACCAACCCGGGCCAGTTCGGAGCGGTCCTGGCGACGCCAATCATCAACCAGCCCCAGGTGGCGATCCTCGACCTGGAGGCAGTGGTGAAGCGGCCGGTGGTGGTCGATGGAGAGGACGGCGACTCGATCGCGATCCGCCCCATGACCAACCTCTGCATGTCGTGGGATCACCGGGCCCTCGACGGCGCCGCGGCCGCCCGCTTCCTCGGGGACGTCAAGGACCGGCTCGAGGGTTGGGAGGCGAGATGAACCTGCTGATGCACGAGGAGGTCGTCGTCCGGCGAGGCGAGCGGACCGGCATCTACGTGGTGGTCGCCATCCATTCCACGGCGCTGGGCCCGGCCCTGGGCGGCGCGCGGCTCTGGCGCTACGGAGCGCTGGGCGATGCGATCGCCGATGCGCTGCGGCTCTCCGAGGCGATGACCTACAAGGCGGCGGCCGCCGGGCTCGACCTAGGGGGCGGCAAGGCGGTCCTCTGCGCGCCGCCCGATCGGGAGCTGCAGGCGGCTGAGCGGCGCGAGCTCATGCTCGATCTCGGCGACGTGGTGGAGTCCCTCGAGGGCCGCTACGTCACCGCCGAGGACGTCGGCACCGGGGCAGACGACATGGCGATGGTGGGAAAGCGAACCTCGCACGTGGTCGGCAAGCCGGTGGAGGACGGGGGCTCGGGCGACCCGAGCCCCGTGACCGCGCGAGGGGTGGAGCAGGCGATCAGGGCCTGCTGCGAGCACCGCTTCGGCTCCGGCGATCTGATCGGGCGAACCGTGACGGTGGTCGGCCTGGGCCACGTCGGTCGGGCGCTCGCGGAGCGGTTGGCCGCTGCGGGTGCGGATCTGCTGGTCTCGGACATCGACGCGAGCAAGCGCGCCTCCGCGGAGCGTCTCGGAGCACGCTGGGTGGATCCCACCGAGGCGACCGCGAGGGAGTGCGATGTGCTCGCGCCATGCGCGCTGGGGGGAACCATCAACCCGGAGACGATCGACGGGCTGCGCTGCGTGATCGTCTGCGGCTCCGCGAACAACGTCCTCGCGAGCGACGACCTCGCGGACGGGCTCAGCGAGCGGGGCATCCTCTACGCCCCGGACTTCATCGCCAACGCCGGCGGCCTGATCAACGTGTACGGAGAGCTCCACGATCTCGGCCGCGATCGACTCGACGAGCTCGTCGACGGTATCGGCGACGCGCTGCGGCGGGTCTTCGACGTCGCGGCGGCACGCTCGGTGACGCCCCTCGAGGCGGCGAGGGCGGTCGCCCTGGAGCGCCTCGAGGCTGCTTCGGAGAGCGGGGTGGCTCAAGCCGCCGCTCTGTAGGCTGGCTGCGCTGGATGGACCGTGCGGAGCTGACCGATTGGCTCGAGAGATACGAGCGGGCCTGGAGGACGCCCGGCACCGAGATCCTGACCCAGGTTTTCACCGACGAGGCGACCTACTCGACCGCGCCCTACGAGAAGCCGCACGCCGGGCTGCAGGCGATCGGCCGGATGTGGGAGGGGGAGCGCCTGGGCCCGGACGAGGAATTCGAGATGGCGAGCGAGGTGGTGGCCGTCGAGGGGGATACCGGCGTCGTGCGGACCGAGGTCCGCTACGGCGCGCCGAAGGGCAGCGAGTACCGGGACCTCTGGATCGTTCGCCTGGACGAGGGGGGCCGGTGCTTCCACTTCGAGGAGTGGCCCTTCTGGCCGCCGGATCAGAAGGGGGCGCCTGCGCTCGGGGCCTGATCCGTCCCGAGCCGGGCCATCGATGCGGGACACTGTGTCCATGGACGAAGTGCTGATCGCTCGCTGCGGCCTGGTTCCCTACGAGGAGGCCCGGCGCGCGCAGAAGCGGATCGAGGCGAGGCGACAGGCGGGTGACATCCCCGACGTGCTCCTGCTGCTCGAGCACCCGCCGGTCTACACCAAGGGCCGCCGCACCGAGCCGGGCGAACTCGGAATGGGCGAGGACTGGTATCGGATGCAGGGAATCGAGGTCTGTGAGACCGATCGCGGCGGCCGTGTCACCTACCACGGCCCGGGTCAACTGGTCGGTTACCCGATCGTCTCGCTCCGGCCGTACGGCGACAACGTTCACGAGTACGTCCGCAGGCTCGAGCGCCTGATGATCGACTCGCTCGCTGCGTACGACTTGGAGGCCGAGGTGATCGAGGGTCTGACCGGCGTCTGGATCGGCGGCGAGCCGCCGGAGGGACGCAAGATCGGTTCGATCGGGGTGCACGTCAACCGGGGCGTCACCACCCATGGCTTCGCCGTCAACGTCAACAACGACCTGCAGCCGTTCGAGTGGGTCGTCCCCTGCGGCATCGAGGGATGCCGGATGACCTCCGTCTGCCGTGAGCTCGGAGCCGAGCAGGACATGGGCGCGTACATGGAGGTGGTCTCCCGGCTGTTCGCGGAGATCTACGGCCGCGAGCCGGTCGAGGCGGCCGAGACGCTGACGGAGCTGACCGGAGATCCGGCCCCGGTACGGTAGGACGCGATGGCCACCGACGCCAAGATCGCGGAGAGGCTCCACATCACACGCTCCCGCGCCAACCCGGGCGGGCGGGCGCCCGATACCGAGGGCAAGGTCGCGTTCCGCTCCCGCAAGCCACCGTGGCTCAAGGTCCCCGCCCCCGGAGGCCCGACCTACCGGCGCCTGACGAAGGCGATCGAGTCGGAAAACCTCCACACCGTCTGTCAGGAGGCCAACTGCCCCAATGTCGGCGAGTGCTGGGAGCGGGGCACGGCCACGTTCATGATCCTTGGGGACGTCTGCACCCGCCGCTGCGGCTTCTGCAACGTGCAGACGGGCAAGCCCACCTGGCATGACCCGCTCGAGCCGCTCCGCGTCGCGAACCAGGTGAAGCGGATGGGCCTGCGCCACGCCGTGATCACCTCCGTCGACCGCGACGACCTGCCCGACTACGGAGCGGGCGCGTTCGTCGGGGTGATCCGCTCGATCCGGCGGATGGCGCCCGGGTGCAAGGTGGAGGTGTTGACACCCGACTTCCGCGGCCAGGAGATGCCGCTGGCCAAGGTGGTCGCCGAGCGGCCCGACGTCTTCAACCACAACGTCGAGACGGTGCCGCGGCTCTATCCGATCGCCAGGCGAGGTTCGGACTTCATGAGGTCGGCCCGGGTGCTGCGGATGGCGAAGGAGATGGGAGGCGACGAGGTCGTCACCAAGTCCGGGCTGATGGTCGGGCTCGGCGAGGAGTTCGGCGAGATGGTCGAGGCCTTCGGGATCCTGCGCGACCACGACGTCCAGGTGCTGACCGTGGGGCAGTATCTGCGGCCCACCGAGAAGCACCTCCCGGTCGACCGCTACTGGCACCCGGACGAGTTCGCGGCGCTCGAGAAGGCCGCCTATGAGGTGGGCTTCGAGTCGGTCGCCTCCGGCCCGTTGGTCCGCTCCTCCTACCACGCCGACGAGCAGCTCCCCGCGACGGCCACCGCTTAACAACCCCTGACGCAGCTTTCCTTGCGGAGGCGTGTTTGGGGTCTTCGTAGCCTCGGACCAATGCGCCTTCGCCGACGCAGAATCCTGCTCTCCCTGGCCGCCGCTCTCGTCCTCGCTCTTGCGGCCGGCCCGCTCACGGGCGGGGCGTCCTCGCAGATCACCGATACGGAACCCAAGCCCAAGAATCCGCTGGCGGGCGACGGAATGTGGATCTGGTACCTGAGCCGCTCGTCACACGGGAACCTGGGCGCCATCGCCGCCAAGGCCCATGCCCGTGGGATCGAGACCGTGCTGATCAAGTCGGGCGACGGGACGCATTACTGGGGCCAGTTCTCGTCGTCGGTCGTCAGCGCGCTCCACTCCCGCGGGCTCAACGTGTGCGCCTGGCAGTTCCTCTACGGGCGTAAGCCGGGCAAGGAGGCTCGGATCGGCGCCGCGGCCGTTGCGAGAGGAGCGGACTGCCTGGTCCTCGACGTAGAGGGTCAGTACGAGGGACGGTATGTGCAGGCCTCGACCTACATGGGCATGCTTCGCTCCCTAGTCGGCGCCGACTATCCCCTCGCGCTCGCGAGCTTCCCGTACGTCGACTACCACCCGGCGTTGCCCTACTCCGTCTTCCTCGGTCCCGGCGGCGCGCAGTACAACGTCCCGCAGCTCTACTGGAAGCAGATCGGGACCACCGTCGACCAGGGGTATATCCACACCTGGGTCTGGAACCGCGTCTACAAGCGGCCGATCGACCCGCTGGGACAGGTCTACAACAGGCCGAAGGCGGGGCAGATCCGCCGGTTCCGCGCGCTGGCGTTGTCGCACGGCTTCGAGGGAGTGAGCTGGTGGGACTGGCAGGAGGCAGGCAAGCGCCAGTGGAAGGCCGTGTCCGCCCCCGTCTCGCCTGCCGCGACCACGCCGTATCCGAGCTACCCGTTCCTCCATCTCGGCTCGAAGGGCGACTTCGTCGCCTGGGCGCAGCAGCTGCTCGCGGCCGGCGGATACACGGTGCCGATCAACGGCTACTTCCAGGCGCCCACCCAGTCCGCCGTCTACGCCTTCCAGGCCGCCCACGGGCTGCCGCAGAGCGGGAACCTCGACGTGGGCAGCTGGAGCGTGCTGCTGCAGAACGAGCCGCTCCCGGTGCGCTGGACCAACGGCGGCGCGGTTGCCGCCGGATCCTCCGGCCGCCTCGCGCTGCCACCGCCGAAGTCGGCGAAGCTGCCCGCCGTCAGGGACGAGATCCCGCTGCCGGCAAAGCGCGCAGGTCCCTAGGCAGGTCAGCTAGGGCGCGAGCCGCTCGAGGACGGCGCCGTCCGGTGCCACTCGGAGCACCGTGGGCACGACCGCGACGCCGTACTTGCGAGCGAGGTCCGGGCGGTCGCTGACGTCGAGCTTGAGCAGCGGGTCCGGCTCGGAGCTCAACCGGCGCTCCCACTCGTGACACTCGGAGCAGAGCGGGTGGGTGAATTCGACGTAAGCCTGGCGGCCCTGCATGCCGTCGAGGTCCGTCGTCTCGATCCGGCCATGGTGGCGTGGCGAGATTCCGCGCAGCCGGGCGATGAGCCTGTAGATCTCGCAGCCTGCGCAGAAGCCGGTGCTGGCGGCGAGCAGGGCCAGGGCCGCTACGAGGAGCCCCAGGACGGTGCCGACCGCCGGCGAGCCCAGCCACCAGGCGAGCGCCGCCAGGCCGAGGAAGGCGAAGCCCATCTTGTTCGCGAGGCGGGGCGGGCGCGAGTCCTCCAGGTCGCCCTCTCCGAAGCGGGGCTGCACCAGTACGTAATAGGCGACGCACGGTATGCAGAAGCGCCGGCCGAGCGTCAGCCCGATCACGAGCTGGCCGGCCATCAGCGCCCAGGCCAGCGGCCATCCGAAGACCGCACCGAGCAATGCGACGAGCCCCGTGACCGCCTGGTTGAAACGCGGGCCGCGCTCGTCGATCACGTCCGTGTCGCGCCAGGGGTCGGCCGTGCGCGTGCGCCTATCCGGTGGCCTCTCGATAACACGCATATACCCATTGTCGCGTCACCGATCGCCCGGCCAGGGGGCAGGGCGGGCGAAGCTAGGCTTCCCGCGCCCAGTGCTGCCGCTGAAGGACAACAACCCGACCTCGCGGTTCCCGGTGGTGACGGTGGCGCTGATCGTCGTCTGCGTCGCGGTCTTCATCTGGCAGCTGAGCTTCCCGACCAACCAGCGGCTCGAGGGAGCGGGGTTCGGCTCGATCGACCAGAGCTCGCTCGAGTACGGGGCGATCCCCTACCGGATCACCCACCCCAGCACCGGCGACTGCGCGGTCGGGGCGGTCTCGGAGACCCAGAGCGGGTTCGTGGCCGGGGTTGTGTGCCCGGGGACGAAGGACTACGCCGAGGCTACGGCTCGCAGCCGGGCGAACCCGGGCTCCAATCTGGGTCCCTTCACGATCGACGAGAAGCCGTGGTGGGTGACCCTCTTCACCTCGATGTTCATGCACGGGGGCTTCCTGCACATCGCGGGGAACATGCTCTTCCTCTGGGTCTTCGGCAACAACATCGAGGACCGGCTGGGGCGCGTGAAGTTCCTGCTCTTCTACCTGCTCGCGGGCCTGATCGCCGTGTACACCCAGTCGTTGATCGACACCGGCTCAACAGCGCCCACGATCGGCGCCAGCGGCGCGATCGCGGGGGTGCTGGGCGCGTACGCCCTGCTCTACCCCCGGGCCAGGGTCCTCACCCTGATCTTCATCATCTTCTTCGTCACGCTGGTGGAGATACCCGCGCTGATCCTGCTCGCTCTCTGGTTCATCCTTCAGTTCGTCCCCGCGCTGGGGCAGGTCGCGGTCGGCTCGGGAGGCGACCAGGGGGTCGCCTACTTCGCCCACGTTGGCGGGTTCGTCTTCGGTTTGGCCGTGGCCGCGGTCATCCTTTCCGCCACACGGCAACGAGAACCTCAGCCGCGATTACCCGTCTACTGAGCCAACTTGGATCCAGACCTCCGGAACGCCCTGCTGCTGATCGGCCTGGTCTTCTGCGGGTTCTTCGCCGCGGTGACCATCTACGTGATCGTCGACACCGGGCTGCGCCTGAGGACCTACGGGGACATCGGGGCGATCGGGCTCTACGCCGTCTCGCTGCTGATCATCGGGATGATCGCCGCGGGCCTGATCGGCGCACTCCGCAATCCGCCCGATGATTAAGCGCATCGCCGCAATCGCCGGTGTCGTACTCGCTCTCGGCGCGGCCGCCGCGGTCGCCATCGCGATCTGGCCGGAGCGTGCCGGGGAGGGGAACTCGACCTCGACCAGCGCAAGCGCGCCCCTCCCAAAGGTGGGGACGGGCGCCAGCCGGAGCGGCCCGGGCGCGCGGGCGAAGGCCGTCAACGGGCCCGGTCGTCCTGACATCGGGACGGCGCCGCTCCCGCCGGACACGCGCTTCGCCCTCAGACCCGTGACCGGCCCGCTTCCGGTCCGCTACCGCTTCAAGCACCCGCCCCTTGCGGGAATCCTCTTCGACGTGCAGAGCGGGGAGGTCCTCTGGCAGCGCCATCCGCGCCTCAAGCACCCGATCGCCAGCCTGACCAAGATGATGACCGCCCTGATCGTGGCCCGGAACGATCGCCCCGCGGGAAGGGTGAGGATCAGCGCCAAGGCCGCCCACACGCCGGGCTCCGCGACGGGGCTGCTGCCGCGTGGCAGGAAGGTGCCGCTCGAGGCGCTGCTGAAGGCACTGATCATGATCTCGGCGAATGACGCGGCCGTCGCGCTGGCTCAGCACGATCGGGGCACGGTCCGGCGCTTCGTCAAGCAGATGAACAGACAGGCCCGGTCGATGGCGTTCTCCTGCACTCACTACTCCACGCCGAACGGGCTGCGTGACCGCAACAACTACTCCTGCCCCGTCGACCTGGCTGAGCTGGCGCGCGCCGACCTGGCCAATCCGCGAATCGCGCAGATCGCGCAGACGCGCTACGCGAAGCCCCGGTTCCCGATCAAGGGCAAGCACCTCTATCTCTCCAACAACCACTATTTCCTTCAGCGCGGGCTCACCGGTCTGCCGCAGGCTCACGTGACCGGGCTGAAGACCGGGTTCACCGATCCCGCGGGCCGCTGCTACGTCACCACCGCGCGGATCGGCCACCATCACCTCGGCGTCGTTCTCATGCACTCGCCCGATCCGCTCACCCAGGTACCGGCGCTCCTGCGTGCGGGGTTCGAGGAGGTGGGCGCGATCGGCCCGAGCCCCAAGCCCGCCGGATCCAAGCGGCCCCCCGACGGCTAGGCGGGCTGGTGCGGGAGCGTGTGCCCACATCCAACGGGTCGCGCTCACGGGCGCCCTCGCGTTACACCGTCGCGTGCCTGGCACTGTGCGCGCTGATCCTGATCATCGCGGGCGTCGACCTGGTCCACAGCGAGACCCGGCTGCCCGATGTCACCTCGCACGCCTGCCGGCCCGATGACGCGAGCTGCTTCAACGCGCAGCTCAGCGAGCGGCTCGCCCACGACCGCGCTGCCGAGCCGGTGCAGGATCAGTACGACTCGCGTGCCTGGGTCTACGCCTTCGCGATCCTCGCGATCGGCGCGGTGGCGACCGGATTCAGCCTGCGCTCGAATCCCCAGACCGAGTGGCCGCGGATCTTCACCGATCTCGGCGCGGTCGGGGTCTGGCTCGGCATCGGCTCGATCGTGCTGCTCCTGGCCACGGACGGGAATTCCCTGACCCCACCGCCGGCCCCGGTCCTGATGCTTCCCGTGGTCCTGTTGGTGGCAGCCGCCGCGGGCACTCTGCTGGGCCGCTCGGAGGGGTGGGCGAAGCAGAGCCAGGTCGACGGCGTCCGGGAGAGGGTCGTCCAGGTAGGGCGGCTGGCGATCCACATCGGCACGGCCGGCCAGGCCCGGCGGTCGCGCCTGGAGGAGCTGGCGCGATGGCTCTCCGCCGTCGCGCTGGGGCTCACCGGCTTGACCTGCCTGTTCGCGCTGATCTTCGTGCTCGCGCAACCCGGCTGCGATACCAACGGAAGCCCGCCGGACTGGACCAATCCGATCGACTCGATCGCGGCGGTGACCTCGATTGGGGCGATGGCTGCCGCAGTTGGCGTGCTGATCCTGCGGAGGTGGCTGGTGGCGCTGGTCAGCCTGGTGGCGTGCCCCTTGGCGCTGCTCTTCGTGCTCGCCAGCACCTGCGCCTTCTACTGATCGCAAACATTCTCGCCTTTGCAAAGCGGGATCGGGGGTATATGTATGTTCGCTCAAGTCGATGACCCCAGCGCTTCACATCCTGGCTCAGCAGAACGTACCCCAGGAGTCGGGAGGGGGCCTGGGGATCTCGATCGAGATCGTGGGCGCCACCGTTCTGGCCTGCGCGCTGCTCACCGCCACGGTGCTCCTGCTCACGAAGTTCAGGCGGCGAAGTGACGCGATGGTGATCCGGGAGCAGCAGGCGAGGGAGCAGATGCAGGAGCTGTGCCCGAACGGATGGACGGCGCGAATCACCCTCTATGGAGATGGAGCTCCGATGCCGGACGACGCCCCATCGGCAGGCGAGAGAAACGTCAGCGTGGAGTGGACCGAGTACGACTCGGACTCAGCGGGCCACACGGAGGTGGCGGTGGCGCGTCGGATGTGGGCGCGGACGATCACCGGCGCGCTGCGCGGCATGCTCGCCGACCGCCAGCTCGACGTCGAGCTGGAGAAGATCGAGCGGAAGGTGATCGAGGACAGCACCGAAGGCGGCGAGACCGGCCCCCCGGCAACCGGACCGCAAGCCGGTCCGAGCCGGTAGCGGTCAGACGTGTAACGGCTCGTCCGATCACCGCTGGGCGGTAAACGCGCTGCGCCAGCCCCGAGTTTGCCTGACCGTTCCAGACGACCGCGTGCACGTGGTCGTCTATGGCACGGCGGAGGGGATCGAGACCGATCCGGAGCGGGCCGAGCTCAGCGCCGACGAACAACAGCGTAGGGCCTGCGCATCACACCTCACAGAAGGTGCTGATCCGTGAGTGAGGGCGGCTACTCGAGTATGGAGCCAGCCGGGCTCGAACCGGCGACCTCCTGCTTGCAGGGCAGGCGCTCTCCCAACTGAGCTATGGCCCCGTGGGAGGCCGATTGTAGGCCGCCCGATCGCCGCTCAGTGAACCGTCCTGTGACAGACTGGCCACGCTGGCACAAGCGGCCCCAGGAGGGGTGATGGCAACCAGGGCCAAGCAACCCGAATCGGTGGGGCAGCGCGAGACGACGGACAAGTCGTCCACCGCAGTAGACGAAGCCAAGGCGGAGGCGGCCGCCCGCGGCGAGCCCAAGCCGGGCCAGCGCGCAGAGATATCGAACCTCGACATCGTCCGCTTCTACTTCGACCGCGCCGTCGAGCGCCTCGAGCTTCCGGACGACCTCCGCACGGTCTTCTGGACCCCCTACCGCGAGGTGACCGTCCAGATTCCCGTGAGGCTCTCCGACGGGCGCGTCCACACATTCTCCGGTTACCGCATCCAGCACAACGGAGCCCGCGGCCCCTACAAGGGTGGCATCCGCTTCCACCCTGAGGTGGACGTCGACGAGGTCCGCGCCCTCGCCTCCCTGATGACCTGGAAGACCGCCGTGGCGAACGTGCCATTCGGCGGCGCCAAGGGCGGCGTCAACTGCCCCGCCGACCAGCTCGAGCGCTCCGAGGTCCAGCAGATCACCCGCTCGTTCATGGACAAGATCGAGAAGATCCTGGGCCCGACCCGGGACATCCCGGCGCCCGACGTCAACACCAACGCCCAGGTGATGGCCTGGATGATGGACGAGTACGGCAAGCTCCACGGCCACACCCCCGCGATCTGCACCGGCAAGCCGATCGCGCTCGAGGGCTCCTACGGTCGCGAACAGGCGACCGGCCGGGGCTGCGTCTACATGTTCCGCGAGGCCGCTCCGCAGATCGGCCTGGCACCCGCCGACTGCACCTTCGTCGTGCAGGGCTACGGCAACGTCGGCTCCTGGGCTGCCCGGATCCTGCAGCAGCTCGGCGCCAAGATGGTCGGCGCCTCCGACGCAACCGGGGCGATTCGCAGCGACAGCGGCATCGACGCCGACGAGCTCGCGGCGCACATCCGAGAGGGCGGCCAGCTGACCGAGTTCCCGGGCACCGAGGTGATCAGCCCAGACGACCTGCTCGCGATCGAGTGCGACGTGCTGATCCCGGCGGCGCTCGGCGGCATGATCCATGAGGGGAACGCGGACCGGATCAACACCAAGATGATCATCGAGGGCGCCAACAGCCCCACGACCCCGGCCGCAGACGAGATCCTCCACGCGAAGGGGGTCCACGTGATTCCCGACGTGATGGCGAATGCCGGCGGCGTCATCTGCTCCTATTTCGAGTGGGTGCAGAACCTCCAGCACTTCCGCTGGTCCGAGCGCGAGGTCAACGACAAGCTCGGCGGGATCATGCGCCGGGCCTACCGGGACGTCTCATCCCGCGCGAAGGAGGAGCGGATCTCGCTCCGCGAGGGGGCCTACCTGGTCGGGATCGAGAGGGTGGTCGAAGCCTCGCGCACCCGCGGGTATGTGTGAGGGCGCGCGACTAGCGCCAACCGGAAACGATTGGCTACTCGGCTACGCCTGCGGAGCCCCCTCGCATCAGTCATCATCGAAGTCGAAGTCCTTCGGAGGGCCCTTCTCGAACCAGAGGCCCTCTTCCGCCTCTTCCTCCTCGTAGCCCTCCTCCGGGTCGAGTGACCCACCCTCGTAGGCGTCCTCGTCCTCGAGGGCGGGCCTGACGGCGGTGTTGGGCTCCTCGAACGGCGCCTCCTCGGTGCCGGAGACGGGCTCCTCGGCGTAGGGCTCCTCCTCCTCGAGGTAGGGCGCCTCCTCCTCGGCCGGACCGAGCGCCGCGAAGTCGTCATCCGTCTCGCCGACCGACGCGTCGGTGCTCAGCGAGTCCTCGTCGGTCTCGAAGTCGTAGAGCGCCAGCCCATCGGATGGCGCCCCGGGGGCCTCGTCGGACGGCGGCTCGTCGGGCGGCGGCGGCTCGCCCGCGGGCTCGAACGACTCGGCCTCGGGCTCCGGCTCGCGCTCCGCGAGCGGCGGCAGGCCGCCGGTGTCCCCGGGCGGCGGATGCTCCTCCGTCGGGACGTCGACTCTTCCGCGCGCCCTGCCCGGAGGCTCCGGCCCGGTGTCGGGCGGGGGAGGTGGAGGATCGGGGACGGAGCTCTCGGGCTCCGGCTCTGGTGGGGCGGGCGCCTCAGGCTCCGGCGCCACGGGCGCCTCGGGCGGCGGTGCCACGGGCGGCTCGGGCGGCGGCGCCGCCGGCGCGGCGGCCTCCGGCGCGGCGTGCTCCGCTGGAGCGGGCGGGGGAGCGGCGGCGTCCTCGGGGAACGGCTCCTCCTCGGCGATCAGCGCCTCGAGCGACTCAGAGCTCTCTGGCTCCGTAGTGGGCCTGCTCTCGGGTTCGGTGCTCGGCCGGTAGCTCTCCGGCTCCTCGAATCGCTCCTGCCCGGGGATCTCGTCCTGTCCCGGCAGCTCCACCTGGCCGGGAATCTGCCCGAGGCCCTCGGGCGGGCTGACCGGCTCGTCGATCGGACTGATGGATTCCTCCGCCGCGCTGGATGGGCCTCGGCCCTGAGGCGCGGGAGCCGTGGATTCCTCCGGCTCGGGAGCGAGTGGGCGCCTCGCCTCGGACTCGACCAATCGCGTCGGTTCCTCGCCGCCGGCCTCCGCGGCGCCCCCGGAAGCGACCTCGTTGAAGAGCTCGCCGGCTGCGAACGGATCCGGCTGGTCGGTCGACCCGAAGGCCTCGTCCTCGATCTCCCGCAACTCGGCGTCGCGGGCGCCGTGCTTGCGCTTCAGATCGAGGTGTTCGCGAATCGCGTCGTCGAGTATTCCCATGATGCGCGGGTCTGACCCCCTCGAGGGGTCAAAGCTTAGGCGCTGCGGCGCACATGTGATAGCTCGCAGGGCGTTTCGACCCTGCACTCAAGCGACCAATTTCCGGCAGTTTGACGCCTCGCGGTTCCGCGGCCGCAGTCGGCTCGCTAGCCCTGCGCGGCCGAGCGCGCCGTCCGCCTCGCCCGGTACCGCTCCCCTTGGGGCCGGCGGGACAGCGTATCCTTGGCCCCCGATCCGCCCGGGAGCTCCCGTGCGGGCCGACATATGTCCCACAAGACGCGGGGCTATAGCTCAGTTGGGAGAGCGCCTGGATCGCACCCAGGAGGTCGCCGGTTCGAGTCCGGCTAGCTCCACTCGAATCGCTGCACGCTGCCCGCGCGCTGTGTGCTCAACATGAGTCCCGCCGTGACTTATTCCGGCGGTGTGAGAGAGACTTATCCGGATGGAGATCGAAACGCCGTCCGGTACCGCGCGGGCGCATCTGCGCCAGACCGAGGAGCCGAGAGGCGCTCTCGCGCTCGGTCATGGGGCCGGCGCGGGAATCGATGGGCCTGACCTGATCGCAGCCACCCAGGCAGCCCTCGGCGAGGGGTTCAGCGTCGCCCTGGTAGAGCAGCCGTACCGTGCCGCCGGTCGGCGCTCTCCGGCCCCCGCCAACCGACTGGACGAGGCGTGGATCGCGGTGATCGAGCACCTGCGGGCAAAAGAGCTGAGCGGCCTGCCGCTGATCGTCGGCGGCCGCTCCCTGGGCGCCCGCGTCGCCTGCAGGACGGTCGAGGAGACGGGCGCGGCAGCGGTCCTCTGCCTCGCGTTCCCGCTGGTGCCGCCCCGGCGCGGTGACAAACCTCCTCAGAGCCGGCTGCCTGAACTCGAGGCCGTTCCGGTACCGGTGCTCGTCGTGCAGGGCGAAAGCGACCGCTTCGGCATGCCGCCGGCGGGGCGCAACCGTGAGGTTGTCAAGGTCAAGGGCGACCACGGCCTGAAGGCCGACACGGACGCCGTCGGCGCGGCGGTGCGGGCCTGGCTGCCGAGCATTCCGCTGTAGGCGCCCGACGACACCTCAGGCGTGCAGCTCCGCCAGGCGGTCAGCCTCCTCACGGAGCTCGCGGCGCGCCGAGGCGTCGAGACGGCCGAACGGGTCGAGCTTGATCTTGCCCTTCTCGTAGCGCCAGATGCCCGCGACCCGGCCGTCGACGAGGAAGGAGGGGAACGATTGCGGGCTCTTGGAGCTGAACAGCTTCGGCCGGTGCTCCTCGGGCAGGATCCCGGTGCGACGGGCGTGGACCAGCAGCGTGGCGTCCCAGGTGGGAAGAAAGCGGGCGGGCGCCGGTGTATCGGGGTCGGGCAGCGGCGCACGACGCAGGTCGATGAGCTCGGAGCCGTCCTCGGCGTCGAAGCTGCGCAGCTCGAGCCGCTCGATCGCCGGCGCCACCCGTTTCGGCTGCAATCCCATCCAGTTGCCGATCTCATCGAGGGTCGCGGGACCGAAGGCGCCGAGATAACGTCGGACCAGGTGCTCGATGCCCTCGATCTCGTCGATCTCGGGCGGCGACCCCAGCCAGTGCTCGGCGGCGGCGTAGAGATCAGCCCGGCGACGCTCCCAGGTTCCCGATGGGGGCACGCGAACCAGGTCGAGCCACACGTTGACGCCGTTCGTCACCACGCTGTCCGAGCCCAGCAGCTCATGGATCTCATTGCGGCTCATGGTCCCCTCGCCGAGCCGGCTACGCAGCCGCCGCGCGGCCGCGGACATCTGCGCGGCGCTGTAGTCGCGGCGGATCCTCGCTTTGAGCCAAGCCTCGCGGCGGCCCCGCCGGATGCCGATCGCCGCCGGCCAGTAGTCGGCCTTCGAGACGAGGTGAATGGTCGAGCGCATCAGCGTGCCCTGGCCAACGCTCCGCCTCTCGAGAGCGCGGTCGAGCTGGTCGCGCTCGAAGCCGTTCATGCGCGCGGCGAGGCCTATGTACATCGACGGGGCGTACTGCGCCTGCAGCCCAGCCATCCGGTCCAAGACCTTGGGAATGGACGCGCGACTGCGGTCGAGCAACAGCTGGCGCGCGAGCAACGCCCGGTTGAGCTCCCGCTCGCTCAGGGTCCTTCCTGCGGCGCCCACGCCTTCAGGCTATTCCCCTGAGCCGGGGGATCCCTCGTAGCCCGCGTCGCGGCACTTCTCGAGGATCGTCGCATTGAGCGGCGGCCGCCGGGCGGCGGGACCGTGGCAGAGGGACGCCGCATCGTTGCCGCAGGCGTGGATCGCGCCGCCGCCCATCGTGCTCGGCACGTCCACATTGACGCACCCGGCCTCGGATCCGGAACCACCGCTTGTGACGATCACCACGATGATTGACGCAACCAGCGCGATCCCGACCAAGGCGCCGACGACCCGCACCAGGACGCGTTCCCTGGAGGTGGTCTCGCGCAGGGGCGTGTTGACGCGCTGCCAGTGGCCTTGGAGGGGCACAAAACCAGTCTAAGAGCGCCATTCAGCAGGGAGCTTCGACCGAGTGTCGAGATTGACCGGGGGGATTTCCGCCCTTTGGAGGTAGGAGGTTGACTGCCCTTACGGCACCCTCCAGCGCGGCTTTACCCGTCTCGGGCGTCGTTTTGGCGGCCAGGCAGGCATCGCCTTTGCTCGATACCGAAAGAAAGGAGAAGGCAAGCCAATGCCTACGTGGGTGCCTTATCCCGATTTTGTGAACCCTGGCGACAATGCCTGGCAGCTCACCGCGGCGACCCTGGTCGGCCTGATGAGCGTGCCCGGTCTCGCCGTGCTCTACGGCGGCGTGATGCAGAAGCGCTGGTCGGTGAACTCGATGATGATGACCTTCGTCGCGTTCGCCCTGGTGCTGCTCGTCTGGGTTCTCTACGGGTTCAAGATGGCCTTCGGCAGCCCGATGCACATCTTCGGCGCCGATACCGGCTTCTTCAGCACGATGTGGGGCAAGCCGGGCTCGGTCCTGGGGACCGCGGCGGAGCAGTCGCAGGCAGCGATTCCTCGAATCACATTCGGGCCGGCGTTCAACTTCAGCCAACCGACGCTGGTCTACTTCCAGTTCGTGTTCGCGGCGATCACGCCGATCCTGATGCTCGGATCGGTGCTCGGCCGGATCAGCTTCCGGGCCTGGATCCCGTTCGTGGTCCTCTGGTCGAGCGTCGTCTACACCGTCAACGCCTTCCTGATCTGGGGCGGCGGCTTCTGGGCGACCCATGGCGCGCTCGACTTCTCGGGCGGCTACGTCATCCACCTGGCCGCGGGCGTCTCGGGCTTCATGGCGGCGGCGGTGATCGGACCGCGACTCCAGCGTGACCGCGAGATCGACGCCCCGAACAACCTGTTGATGGTTGCGACGGGCGCCGGGTTGCTCTGGCTGGGGTGGAACGGCTTCAACGGCGGTGACCCGTACTACGCGGGCACCGACGCGTCGCTGGCCGTCCTCAACACCAACCTGGCCTGCGCTGTGGCGTTCCTGTCGTGGGTTGCTTGCGATTACGTCACCGGGCACAAGCCGAGCCTCATCTCCAGCGTCAACGGGATGATCTCCGGCCTGGTGCTGATCACGCCGAGCGCCGGTTTCGTCAACGGCTGGGGAGCCCTGATCATCGGGTTGGTCGGCGGAACGCTGGTCTACTTCGCACTCAACTACCTGAGCCGGATCAGGCCGTTCCGCAACGTCGACGACACCCTGGGCGTGGTCTACACGCACGGGTTCGCCGGCCTGATCGGGGGGCTGATGGTCGGCTTCCTCGCCGACCCGAACATCATCCTCTACGCCGCCACGGGCGGAGGAGCCACGGATCTGCCGGGCTTCCAGAGTGTGTTCAACGGCGGCAGTTGGGAGCTCCTGAAGGATCAGGCGGAGACAGCCCTCTGGGTGATCTGCTACTCCGCGCTCGCCACGTTCATCCTGCTGAAGATCGTGGGACTGTTCGTGTCGCTCCGCATGACCGAAGAGGACATGGAGGAAGGCGACATCGCCGTGCACGGGCACGAGGTCTATCCCTCGGACGTCCCGTCCCTGGCGTATCCGTCGGGAGCGCAGGCCGGCTAGGGCCACTCCTGAACCGGACGCATCACACCGCCGCCCCCGCCGCAAGGTGGGGGCGGCGGTCCTTTACAGCCTGTAGCGGCCGGCAGTGTCCTGCAGGATGTCGAGCATCGCCGCGGCGGCCGGCAGCAAGACCCCGCTGCCCGGCGTCGCCACAACCACGTGCCTGATCGGTCCGGCCGGATGCAGCTCGCGCACCGCGATGTCATAGCTGACGGTCTGCGACAGGGCGAGCTGGGGAATCAGGGCAACGCCCACGCCGGCCGCCACCAGGCCCTCGACCGTCAGGTAGTCGTCACTTTCGAACGAGACGCGCGGCACGAAGCCCGCGGCCCGGCAGATGCGAACCACGTGCCGCGCGCAGGCGCTCGCCTCCGAGGTCTGGACCCAGGCGTCGTCGGAGAGGTCCCCGAGGGTGATCCGCTCCTTGCGGGCGAGCCGGTGCCCCTTGGGCAGGGCGAGCTTCATCGGATCCTCGAAGAGAGGTGCGCTTCGCAGGCCGGGGCCGAGCTCGCCGGTGCCCTCGAACTCGAAGATCAAGCCGAGGTCGAACTCACCGTCCCGCAGCCGCGGGGTGAGCTCCTCCGGCTCGCCCTCAACGAGGCTGAGCGTGACGTCCGGGTGAGCGGCGCGGAAGGCGGCGATCGCAAGCGGCATCAGCGTCGCCCCGGCGGTCGGAAACGAGGCCATGCGCAGCTCGCCACCCTCGATACCTGCGATCGCCCCCAACTCGGCCTCGGCAGCGTCGAGCTGGGCGAGGATCCGGCCGGCGTGCCCATTGAGGCGCTCGCCGGCAGTCGTCGGCCTGACGCCGCGACGATCCCTCTCGAGGAGGGGCACGCCCGCCTCTGACTCGAGCGTGGCGATCGCCTGCGAGACGGCGGACTGTGTGTAGTTGAGCGCGCTTGCCGCCTCGGAGAACGAGCCCTGGGCGATCACCTCACGCAGCACCTTGAGCCGCTGCACGCTTAGCATTAGTACTGCTAATTCTAGAGATCAGCAACATTGCTTGTGCTAATGCAAGGAGCGAGTGACCATGCCATCGAACTTACGAAGCGCAATCTCAGACAGGAGAGCCTCGCAATGGCCAAGATCATCGTTTCCTACGACGACACCGACAACGACAGAGACGCGCTCGCCCTGGGTCGTGTGCTGGGCGAGCTGGGCGGGGACATCTCGCTCGCCTACGTGCGTCACACCCAGCAGCCCGACAGCGCCCGCGAGGCGCTTGAGGAGAAGGAGGCCGAGCAGCTGCTCGAGCACGGCGCGCAGGCGCTCGGCGACGAGAAGATTCCTCGCCACGTCGTGGTTCACGCCTCGACCGGCGCCGGCCTCTGGGAGCTCGTCGAGAGCGAAAAGGCCGACGTGATCGTCTTCGGCTCCGACTACCGGACCGCCGAGGGCGCCGTCATGCCCGGGACCTCCGCTCAGCGGATGCTGACCGGCGGCCCCGTCGCCGTGGCGATCGCTCCCGCGTCCTTTCGCAACCGGGAGGTCGAGATCAAGAGCATCGGCGTTCTCGCCGAGGAGGACGGCGACGACGCGGCCTTCCAGACGGCGAGGAACCTCGCCGACGCGCTGGGCGCCACGATCGCCGACCGGCACGAGGGCAACGACCTGCTGGTGGTGGGCTCCTCGCCGGCTTCGCCCAAGGGCCACCTCAACCTGAGCGCCCGGGCCGGCTACGCGATCGAGACCGCCAACACTCCCGTGATCGCCGTCGCCCGGGACACCGAGGTGAAGTTCTCGAAGCCGGGCATCGTCAGGCGGGTCGCCGCGAAGGTCTGAACACAGAGCCTGCCAGGCAGGTATCGAGCATTGCGGGGGCGCCTTCGGGCGCCCCGCTTTCTTGCGCTAGTTCGCCAGCCGGTTCCGGAGCGCGCGCACCGACGACTCCTCGCCCGGATCGAGCAGGGTGACGTCCACGCCCGTGAGCTGCGCTGGTATTCCCGCCCCGCCGAGCTGGGCGAACACCGCCCTGGCCCCCAGCGCTCCGCGGGCCAACCCGGCGTCGAACAGCCAGCCTGCGGATGGCTCAGGGCTGTCGACAGCCAGCACGGCCGCATATCCCGGTCCGTCGGCGGCGGAGGACGGTGCCCCCAGAATCCGGGCTCTCAGCTCCGACCAGGGGACGGTCCGGAGCCCCAGGCTTTCGAGCGTCGCTGCGATCTCGGCGGCGGCCGAGTCGTTCTCGGCCAGCACGGCCACCACAGGCCCCGCCGCCAACCCGCCGGCGGCGTCGACGAGCCGGCGGGTGACGTTTTTGGCCGTCCTCTCGGCGTTCGACCAGCCTCGTCCCATGGAGAGGTCGGTCTCGGCGAGCTCGGGGCCCTCCAGGATGATCAGCTTGCAGTCGCGCGGCTCCCAATCCTTGCCGCCGACGGAGATCACGCGACCGCGGATCCACGGATCGAGGACCGTTCTGCGCAGCTTGGCCTCGTCCAGGTTGAAGGCCCGGGCGCGCTCCCTGAAGCCGCTCGAGATCTCGACGTGAAACGCCATTGGCCCGATGCTATGCCCAGCGACCGCAAGGCCGCTGCATCCAGGAGCGGAGGGCGAAGCCCGAAGCGACTTATGGTGGGCGGCTGCCGCGGTCGCGCCTGTAGCTGAATACCCTTGCGCGAATGAGAATCGACGAGATCCTCGCCTCGACGACGCCGTGCTTCTCCGTCGAGTTCTTCCCTCCGAAGACCGAGGAGGGCCGCGCGGCGCTGTTCGAGACCGTCGAGGTGCTGCGCGGCCTCGAGCCGAACTTCTTCTCGGTCACCTACGGAGCGGGCGGAGCAACGCGTGAGGGCACGCTGGAGACCACCCGCGCGATCCGCGACGACTACGGCGTCGAGGCGATGGCCCACCTGAGCTGCGTGGGGGAGACGAAGGAGAGCCTGCTGGAGATCGTCGACCGGATCGCCGACGCGGGCATCGAGAACATCCTCGCCCTGCGGGGCGACCCACCGCGCGGTGAGACCGACTTCGTGCAGCCGGCTGGGGGATTGGGGAGCGCCGCCGAACTCGCCGGGCTGATCAGCGCGACCCATCCCGAGATCGCGATCGGCGGAGCCTGCTTCCCCGAGGTCCATCCGGAGGCGCCCAGCCTGGAGGCGGACCTCGCCTATCTGAAGACCAAGGTCGAGGGCGGCGCCACCTTTCTGATCACCCAGCTCTTCTTCGACAACCGCTCGTACTTCGACTTCGTCCCCGCCGCCCGCGCCGCGGGAATCGACGTCCCGATCGTCCCCGGGGTCATGCCGATGACGGGCTTCGCGCAGATCGCCCGGATCTGCGAGCTCTGCGACGCCACGATCCCGGAGGCGCTCTCCGACGCGATGGAGGCGGCCGGCGGCGACGAGCGTGTCGAGTTCGAGCTCGGCGTCGCCTACGCGGCCCAGCAGTGCGCGGAGCTGCTTCGGAGGGGAGCGCCGGGAATCCACCTCTACGCGCTCAATCGATGGCCCGCCACGCGGGCGATCCTGGGCGCACTCAGGGCGTCGAGGCCGTGGGAGGCGGAGGGAACCGGCGAGCCGGCCGCCGCCAGGGCCAGCTGAGGGCCTGCCTAGACTCGTCCCTCGATGCCAGAGTTCGACTACAACGGGCACCGGATCTCCTACGACGAGTACGGGGAGGGCGACCGGCCTCTCGTCCTGATCCACGGCCTGCTGATGAACCGCAGGATGTTCGACCGGCTCGGCCCCGAGATGGCGGCCGAGGGCAACCGCGTCTTCACGATCGATCTGCTCGGCCACGGCCGCTCCGACCGCCCGGCGAACATGTCCCACTACTCGATGACGTTCTTCGCCCGCCAGGTCGAGGCCCTGCTCGACCACCTTGGGCTCGATCAGGCGGTGGTGGGGGGCACCTCACTGGGCGCCAACGTGACGCTCGAACTGGCCTACCTGGCTCGTGACCGGGTGCGCGGGATGATGGTCGAGATGCCGGTCCTGGACAACGCGCTGCTGGCAGCCGCCGTGATCTTCACCCCGATCATGGTCGGCCTCCGCTTCGGCGAGCCGGTGCTCAAGCTTCTGGCCTCGGCGGCGAGGCGGATCCCGCGGACCAATCCGCTGCTGGACATCGGCCTGGACTGGATCCGGCAGGACCCGGCGCCCTCCTCCGCCGTGCTGGAGGGCCTCTTCCTGGGCTCCTCCGCACCCCACCACGAGTTCCGGGTGCAGATGACGCAGCCGACGCTCGTCGTCGGGCACCGCGCCGACCCGCTGCATCCGTTCTCCGACTCGGGGATGCTCGCCGAGGAGCTCCGCAACGCGCGCCTGATCGAGGCCAGCTCGATCCTCGAGTGGCGGATCTCCCCCGAGCGCCTCGATGAGGAGCTGGCGAAGTTCCTGGACGACGTCTGGGAGGGCAAGCCGGTGGCCGAAGCCGCACTGAGCGAGGCTTGAAACACCTCCGCTAGCCTCCGGCGCTCGATGGCCAGCCGCAAGGAAGAGAAGGAGCGTCTGCGCGCGCAGCGCCTTGCCGCGGAGCGGGCTGCGGCCTCGTCGGGACAGCGGCGGCTGCTCGCCGGCTACTTCGTCGCCGGACTGCTCACGCTCGCCGTGGTCGCCGGGCTGGTGGTGGTGATCACCAGCGGGGGCGGCGGCAGCGCGGCGGCCGACGCCTGCGGCAGTGCACACATCCAGAACACCGGCAGCTTCACGGGCCTCGAGCCCGACTGCCGCGAGGGCACCCCGCCTCCGGCGCTCCAGTACGCGGATCTGGCGATCTCGGCGAACAGGGCCGGCTGCCAGATGAAGCTCAACCTGCCCGACGAGGGGAATACCCACGTCTCGGACTCCACGCCCGTTCATTACAGGACGGTGCCTCCCACCTCGGGGAACCACAACCCGGTCCCGATCTCCGACGGGGCCTACAGGACTCCGGTCACCACCGATACCAGCAAGCAGCCCAACGTCCGCAACGAGGTCCACTCGATGGAGCACGGCCGGATCGAGATCCACTACAAGCCGAGCCTGCCCGAGAACGAGCAGCTCGCGCTGAAGGGCGTCTTCGACTCGGACCCTGACGGGATGCTGCTCTATCCCGATCCCGACATGCCCTACGACGTCGCCGTCACCGCCTGGACCAACGAGGTCGTCTGCCCGAACTACGACCCGATCGTCCTCGACGTGATCCGCAACTTCCGCGACACGTACCGGGGCAACGGGCCGGAGCAGCAGATCCCGATTCACCTGGGCTAGCGGCTGCCGGACCGCTCCACTCAGGAGCGAAGGGCGGAGCCCGAGACGCGAGGGCGCGCGACAGCGCGACCCGCCTATTGGGTGCTGGGCGGCCGCTTGCAGCCGCGCTCTGATGGCGAAGCCGTCAACCAGGACAGAATCAAGAGGGTCGACCATGTGTTCCCGAAGCACGATGCGGAAGTGCGTGCTCCTGGGGGTTTGCCTGGCTCTGGCCGGTGGCTTCGCCTGGGTCGCAGCGCCCGCGCTGTCGCTGCGGCCCTACATGCCGGGGGGCGTCGACTTCGAGCAGGGGATCCCCGCGGCCAAGCGCATGCCCGCGCGGGCGGTGGCTTCCGCCCGGTCGGCACATCCCAATGAGCCGGCGCCCCGTTGGATCTCGCCGCCGATCGTCCCGCCGCACCCCTTCGACCTGGTCGGCGTCGCGCGCGAGATGCGGACCGTCGAGATCCGGGTCCGCGACCACGGCGGGCCCTGGAGCGAGTGGGTGGAGCAGGAGGACGGGACCCCGATCTACGTCGGCGGGGCCGACCAGGCTCAGGTCCGCGCGCCGTTCAGGCCGCGCGGCCGGCTGCACTTCGTGAACGTCTCCGGCACGGCCGGGGGCCTCGCCAGCCGCCTGCTCAACACGGCGAGGAGGGCGATCAACACGGCCTTCATCTCGGTCGCCTCCACTCCGGTCGCTCAGGCCCTCGCTCCGAAGCCGGTGATCGTCAGCCGCGCGGGCTGGGGCGCGGACCTGCCGGGCACCGGGTGCCCCCCGCGGGGCGCCCCTCAGTACGGCACGGTCCAGGCGGCGGTCATCCACCACACGGTCAACGCCAACGACTACACGCCGGAGGAGGCACCCTCGATCGTCCTGGGCATCTGCCGCTTCCACGTCTACGGCAACGGCTGGAACGACATCGGCTACAACGCGCTGGTCGACCGCTTCGGGACGCTGTACGAGGGGCGAGCCGGCGGGCTGAAGCGACCGGTCGTGGGCGCGCAGGCGCAGGGCTTCAACGCTCAGACGACCTCGATCGCGTCGATCGGCGATCACACCAGCGAGGCGCCGACGCCCGAGGCGCAGCGCTCAATCATCCAGTTCCTGGCCTGGAAGATGGCCGTGAACCGCGCCTACCCGGTGACGAGCACCGTGCAGCTGACCTCAGCCGGGGGGCCCGAGAACCGTTATCCGGCGGGCACCGTGATCACGGTGCCGAGGATCCTCGGGCACACCACGCTCGGGCTGACCGCCTGCCCCGGCGGGGCGATGATCCCGCTGATCCCGCAGATCCAGGCGGCCGTGCAGAAGCGGATCAAGCACTTCGCCAAGAAGCGGCGCAAGAAGAAGCGCCGCCACACGAGCGGCGGTACCACCGCGGGCGCCGCTCAGGCTCGGTAGGCGGGGAAGAAGCCCTCGGGCGCGGACGGAAAGCCTGCGGCAAGGTCCTCATAGGCCGCCAGGTCGCAGATCACCTCGTGGGTCCGGAACGGCGCCCCGCCGGTGGCGAAGCCCCGCTTGAACGCGTCGAGCGAATCGCCGGGCGACAATCCGCCGCCCAGGTTGACCGGCATCCCGAGCTCCGAGCCCAGCGAGATCATCGCCGCGAACAGGTTCTTCATGGGCGAGTCGCCGAGCGCCTCGCCTCTGGTGCCTCCCAGGTAGTAGTGCAGGTAGCCGTCGCTCGCCACCGCGATCGCGCCGGCCTCTCCAACGCCCTCCCGCTCGGCGAGCAGCAGCCAGCTGCGCTCGCTCCGCAGCAACCGCTCGAAGTACTCGCTCGGGTAGAGGTAGCGCTCGGCGGCGCCGGCGCGGGCCATTGTCTCCGCGTAGGCGCGCTCGAAGGCGGCTCGCGCATCGGCCGTGGCGTGGCCCGCCGGCGAGATGTCCACACTCCAGCCGCGGCGCTCGTTGCGGCGGATCTGCTCCTGCAGGCGCTTGCGGATCCCGCCGTCGCCGTCCGCGATGTGGACCTGGTTGCGGACGGTGCCGCCGGCGAGGCTGGCCTCCCCGATCCGGTCGCGCACGAAGATGCTCACCAGGCCGGTCTCGGACCAGTCGACCGCGCGCGGATTCGGCGGGGCGGCGGGGAGCTCGGCCGCGCCGGGGTAGCCGTAGGGTGAGATCGCGTCATGACGGTCGCCGGGCTCGATCGAGCGGACGATCACGGGCAGCCGCAGCTCCGGATCGCCCTCGATGGCCACCGTGTGGGTCGCCCCCTCCGCCTCGAGGAACGCCGGCGAGCGGAAGAACTGCTCCGGATCGGAGGCGGCGGCGCCCCCGTCCTCGATCAGGCGCGCTCGCACCGGCTCATTCGTCGGGCGGGTCGGGGAGGTCCTCCCGGAACCCGCCCCAGAGCTCGACGTCGATCAGTTCGTCGCCGTGGCGCACGTGCCTCCGCAGGACTCCCTCCTGCGTCCAGCCGTTGTAGATGACGGCCTTCTTCGCCGCCTCGTTGGTCGCCGGGATCCGGCCGTAGACCTTGTGGGCACCGAACTCCTCGAAGGCCTTCACGTTGGTGAGCCGCTCGGCCTCGCGGCCCACTCCGCGGCCCCGGACCCGCTCGTCCCCCATGATCGCGCCGAGCTCCGGCGCCGTCTGGCGGCGCAGTCCGTAGAGGGCCGTGTAGCCGACCGGCTCGTCGATCCCCTCCACCTCGACGGCCCACTTGCGGTCCTCGGAGTGCGGGTCCTTCGCCTGCTCGATCGCGCGCGCCACCCAACGGCTTGCGTCCTCCTCGGTGAACTCGTCCCGCTGCTCCAGCAGGTCCGCCGTCGCTGCCGGCGAGTTGAACCAGCGGTGGACGGCGGAGGCGTCCTCCGGGCGGAAGTCCCTCAGTGAGATGCCGCGGGCCATGGCGGGCGCAGGCTACTTCTCGCGGGCCTGCCCGGCCTGCTCGCGCTCCGCCGCCTGCCTGAGCGGCGAGTCCGGCGGCGATCCGGCATAGGAGTCCGTGGCCACGTTGCCCGCCCCGCCGAGCAGCGCGCGCGGCGTGCGCGCAAGGATCCTCAGATCGAGCCAGAGCGAGCGGTGCTCGACGTACCAGACATCCAGCTCGATCCGCTCCTCCCAGGGAATGCCGGCCCGCCCGTGGATCTGCGCCCATCCGGTCACGCCGGGCCTCAGATCGAGTCGGCGGCGCTGCCGGGGTGTGTAGAGCTCGACCTGGGCCGCGAGCGTCGCACGGGGGCCGACGATCCTCATGTCGCCGCGCAGGACGTTGATCAGGTTGGGGAGCTCGTCCAGAGAGAATCGCCGGAGCAGGCGCCCGACGCGAGTCACTCGCGGGTCGTCCGCCATCACCGCGGTGCCGACGCCGACCGGATCCGCTCCCAGGCGCATCGTGCGCAGCTTGAAGAGCTCGAAGATCTCGCCGTTCTTGCCGACCCGGCGCTGCCTGTAGAAGACCGGCCCCCGCGACTCCAGGCGAATCGCGATCGCGGCGAGCAGAAGCAGCGGCGAGACGAGCAGGAGGCCCATCGCCGCGATCGCAAGGTCGGCGACCCGCGGCAGGCCCTTTCGCGGGTGGATCGGGGCGCCTGGCAGATCGAGGTGCTGCTGCGCCTCGCCGGAGGGCGCACC
>DASXSZ010000003.1:0-2488 GCA_036505735.1 Solirubrobacterales bacterium | reverse complement strand
CGATGACGAGCAGCGCGAGCAGCCCTATCCGGGGTCCCTTCGAGCTCACGAAGACGGATTTCTACCCCCAAGCGGGGTGAGACGCTCCGCGAGCCGCTTCATCGCCTTGCCGTTCACCCGCTTGATGTAGGCCCGGTTGAGGGGCCCCATCAGCCGCTCGCCCGTCGGCATCTCCAGGAACTCGAGCTCGAAGCTGATCCTGGTGCCGCCGCCCGGCAGCGCTTCGAGCAGGTAGGTGCCGCGCGTGCGCCGCTTGGCCCTCGGGCCGCCCACGGTCTCCTCCACCAGCCGGCGGTCGGAGTCCGCCTCGACGATCTCGACGTCGGTCCAGTCCTTCTCGGCGGTGGCCTTGACGCGGACGTTGGCCTTCGCCCCGACACCCCGCCTCGGGCCCGAGAGCTGCCAGTCGACCATGAAGTGGTCCATGAAGGTCTCGTGGTTGCCGAGCACCTCGAGGAACTCGTAGACCCGGTGAGGCGAGCCGGGAACATCGACCGAGACGGTGACGGGCTTCATGCGCGGGAGCCTAGGGCAGCGGTTCGAGGCGGACTGGCAACTGGCTGGCCAGCCAGTTACTCTGCGGGACGGTGAACGAGCCCTCACCTCATGTCACGGGTCGCTCCTCGGCTTCGCCTACGGAGCGCCCTCGCCTCAATGCGGCCGCGGACCTCAACGACCTCGACGCGCTCGACGTCACCGACCGCGAGTACTGGGAGCAGGGGCCGCCGCACGAGATCTTCAAGGAGCTCCGGGGTCGCTGCCCCGTCCACTGGTCCGAGATCAACGAGTACCCGAACGAGGAGGGTTTCTGGTCGGTCACCAAGGCCGACGACGTCCGGGAGGTCAGCCTCGACTGGGAGACCTATTCCTCTGAGCGCGGCGGCGTCACCGGTCTCACCCATGCGATCCCGCTGGAGCTCGCCCGTGGGATGTTCATCGCCCAGGACCCGCCCAAGCACGACCGCCTGAAGATGCTCTTCCAGAAGGGCTTTACGCCCAAGCGGATCGCCGAGCACGAGGACCGGATCCGCACCATCACCGCGGGCGTGCTGGACGTCGTCGGCGATCGCGGGGGCTGCGATCTGGTCACCGAGGTCGCTCAGCCCGTCGTCTCGCGGGTGATCGGCAGCTTCATGGGCATTGCCCCCGAGGACGATGCGATCTGGGCCCGTCTGATGAACTCGGCGCTGGGCCTCGGCGACGAGGACCTCAATCCCGGCGGGCTCGACGAGATACTCGAGAAGGACATCCCCGAGATCTTCGACCGCTGCCGCCTGTTGATCGCCGACCGCCGCGAGAACCCCACCGACGACCTGACCAGCGTCCTTGTCCACGCCGAGATCGACGGCGAGAAGCTCGAGGAGCACGAGATCGTGATGGGCTTCTTCCTGCTGATGGCGGCTGGGAACGACTCGACCAAGGCCACCTACACGAGCGGGATGCGCGCGCTGCTCGAGCACCCCGACCAGATGAAGATGCTCGTCGACGACCCCTCACTGATTCCCGGCGCAGTCGAGGAGTGCCTGCGGATGTATCCGGCCTTCTCCCACTTCCGCCGCACGGCCACCCGCGACACGGAGGTCGCCGGCCAGCCCATCAAGGAAGGCGAGAAGGTGATCATGTGGTACGTCTCGACCAACCGGGACGAGGACGTCTACTCCGACCCGGCGCGCTTCGACGTCCACCGCAACCCAGAGCACCAGGCGTTCGGCGCGGGGGGCCGCCACTTCTGCCTCGGCGCGGCGCTGGCCAGGCTGGAGCTGCGGATCCTCTTCGAGGAGACGCTGCGCCGGTTCCCGAACATGGAGCTCGCGGGCAAGCCGGAGCCGGCGGTCTCCGCCTTCCTCAACCAGCTGAAGACGCTGCCCGTCCGCTGGTAGCCGCGGCGCCGCGCACATACATATCTTTAGGTATGTCTCAAAAAGAGGCAACTAGGCAACGCGGCCGCCCCGCGGCGGCCAGCCGCGAGGACGTGCTCGACGCGGGTTTCTACCGCTACCTGCGCGGGCGGCGCGTCGACGTCCAGGGGATCGCGGCGGAGCTGGGGCTCGGCAGGGCGACCATCTACCGCTGGTTCGGGTCGCGGGAGAAGCTGCTCGGCGAGGTGATCATCCGGGCGACCGAGCCGGTCCTCGCCAGGGCGCGGGCCGGGCTGGCGGGCAAGGGCGGCCCCGGCCTGCTCGACACCTTCGACCGCTTCAACCGGGCGCTCGCGGACGCGCCTGCGCTGCGGGCCTTCGTCGAGCAGGAGCGGGATGCGGCGCTGCGGATAATCGCCTCCGGGGCCGGGACCCTCCAGCCGCGGATCGTCGAGCTGATCACCGGCCTGATCACCGAAGAGGTCGAGGCCGGGACCTATGACCCGCCGGTCGAGCCGTCCGTGCTCGGCTACGCGATCGTCAAGCTCGCCCAGGCCTTCCTCTTCAACGACGCGGTGGTCGGCATCCGGGGCGACGTCGACCGCCTCCGCGAGGTCGAGGCGGCGCTG
>DASXSZ010000002.1:0-3184 GCA_036505735.1 Solirubrobacterales bacterium | reverse complement strand
AGCGCCGCCGGGTCGTACCAGGTGATCGTCTTGGCCTCCCGGGCGCCGCATCGGTCGCGGATGTCGAGGAGGTCAGCCCACCTTCAGCCCGGGTCCCGGGACCAGTTCGAGTTCGTCGAACCGGAGCACGTCGGCTCCTTTCGGCACGAACGCCGCGATCACTGGTTTCTTGTCCGCCTTGCGGCGCAGGAGTCGGGGTGGCTTTTCGTTCAGGTACTTGTCCCCCCACTGCCGCAGACCGCTGAGGGCGAGGTTGAGGTCGCGGCCCTTGGCGGTGAGTCGGTACTCGTAGCGGGTCGGTCGCTCGCTGTAGGGGATGCGCTCGAGCACGCCCTCGCCGACGAGCCGGTTCAACCGGTCGGTGAGGACGTTGCGGGCGACCCCCAGGCTCTCCTGGAGCTCGTCGAAGCGGCGAATCCCGAGGAACACGTCGCGGATGATCAGCAGCGTCCAGCGCTCGCCGATGATCTCCAGCGCCCGCGCGATCGAGCAGTTCTGGCCTTGGTACTCCCTCTTCAGCATGTCCGAAGCCTACCAATGTCAGTTGCGTTACGCAACTCACTCTGGTATGGTCCCTCCCTGAGTTTCTTCACGCAACCTTGGAGGGGCCGAGATGGAGGCGCTGGAGATAGCGACGCCGCGACCCAAGCTGTCGAACCGCGCTGCCTACCGGCTCGCCGGGGGCGTGATCGGGCTCGGGCTGTTCGCGTCGATCACGCCCACGCCGCTCTACGGCACGTACAGCGTGCTCTGGCACTTCTCTCCGCTTACGTTGACGCTGATCTATGCGACGTATGCCTTCGGCGTGCTCGCGACGCTCCTGCTCGCGGGCGGGGTGTCCGACCAAGTCGGTCGGCGGCCGGTCCTGCTCGTCGCGCTCGCGGGGCTGATGGGAGCGAGCCTCCTCTACCTGTTCGCGGACTCCGCCGCCTGGCTATTCGCCGCCCGCGGCCTCCAGGGGCTCGCGACCGGTGCGGCCTTGAGCGCGGCGAGCGCGAGCCTGCTCGACCTCCACCCCCGCCGTGACCCGGCCGGCGTCGCTCTAGCGAACGCGACCGCGACGGCAGGAGGATTGGGGCTCGGCATGCTCGTCTCCTCATCGCTCGTGCAGATCGGCTGGTACCCGCGCCTGCTGCCCTACCTGGTGCTGCTCGCTCTGATCACGACCGCCTTCGTCGGCGCCTACCTGATACCGGAGCCGGTACGGACGCGCGGGCGCCTCCGGCTGACCGTGCAACGGCCGCGCGTGCCCGCTGTCGTCCGCCGTCCGTTCCTGCTCGCTGCCTTGGCCGTGGTCTCGTCCTGGTCGATCGGCGCGCTCTTCTTCTCCCTTGGCCCCGCGCTCGCCGCACACCTGTTCCACACGAGCAACGCAATCGTCGCGGGGAGCGGCGTCGTCGCCCTCACCGCGTCCGCCCTCGTCTCCCAACTCCTCACCGGACGCAGCGCACCCTGGCTCGCCGCGAGCACGGGATCCATCGAGCTCGCGGCTGGAACCGCCCTGATCGTCGTCGCGGCGGCGACGGACTCGAGCCCGACCTACCTCGCCGGGTCGATCCTCGGCGGGATCGGCTTCGGCGCCGCCTTCTTCGGCGCCCTCCGCGCACTCGTCGCCAAGATCCCGGCCCAGCATCGCGCGGCGGTGCTGGCCGCCTTCTACGTCGTCGCCTACGGGTCCCTTTCGGTTCCCGCCATCCTCGCCGGCGTCGTCGTCACCCACATCTCGCTTCAGTCGACGTTCGAGATCTTCGGGAGCGTCGTAGCCGCCGTCGGCCTGGTCGTCGCTTTCGAAGCCTGGCGTCAGAGGCCGGGTTCCCACCGGCATTCCACGGAGCCGAAGGAGGCACAGCTTGAGCAAGCATCCTGAAATGCAGGACGGTCTCCCACCCCGACGAGGTGACCCAGCTCATCAAGACCGCGGCCGACACCTACACGGCGACGGCGGCATGACAGAAGGAGCATCGCCATGCCCATGATCGACGTCTACGCCACGGCCGGGACCTTCGCCGACCCCCACCAGCTCGCCACCGACCTCGCGGCCGCGGTCATGACCATCGAGCAGGTGCCAGACATCCCCATGTTCCGGCAGAACACCGCGGCCTTCATCCACGACCTACCCGCCGGCAATCTCTCCAACGTCGACGGCGACACCAACTACGTGCGGATCCAGGTCCTCACCAACATAGGCGCGCTCGACCGGGGCAAGCAGCTGGCGGTGGTCGAGCAGTTGACCCGCATCGCCGCCGACGCCGCCGGGGACCCGACGCTGGCCAGCCGGACCTGGGTGCTGTTGACCGAGGCGCCAGACGGAGGCTGGGGCCTCAACGGCCACGCCAACACCAATGAGGAGTTGGTGACTGCCGCCCGGGCGCAGATAGCCAACCTGCAGGCCGGCCAGCCCTCAGCCGACTAGCAGAGCGACGCGCACCGCCGACCGACTCGGCCTGAGCGCGACCTAGGAGGAGACAGTCAGATGAGCGCCGAAGCGGGTTCGCCGATCAGTACCTACTTCCGAGTCTGCGACGGGGTGCGAGTGCGGTTCGCCGATACCAGGGCAGGCTCCGACATCACCGTGCTGCTGCTGGCGCCGTGGCCCGAAAGCCTCTGGGCCTTCCGTCGCATCTGGGACCGCGTTGCTGCAGTCGGGCGGGTGGTCGCCATCGACCTGCCGGGATTCGGCCACTCCGATGGTCGCCCGGACCTGATCGCCCCGGACACCTCGGGAGCGTTCCTGGCCCGTCTGATCGACCAGTGGGGCCTGGGAGCTCCCCACGTCGTCGGCCCGGACGTCGGCACGGCCGCGGCGCTGTTCCTGGCCGCGAGGGCGCCGGAGGTCCGCTTCCCGATCGAGGCGGGCGGTGCGCTCAAGGACATCATCGAGGCGCCGAGTCTGGACGTCGTGCGCGGGCTGGACGCCAGGACCAACATCGGCTACGCGGTCGAGCCTGGTGCCGCCAGCGACCGCGAGCCCGACGTCCACGAGGACTATGTCAGCGCGTATGACCTCGGGCGCTTCGCGGAGTCGGCCCGGTTCGTGCGGCATTACCCCGAGCAGAACCCGGTGTTGGGTGACCTGCTGGCGACGATCACCACGCCGACCCAGATCGTGGCCGGGCGCGACGATGACCTGGTGCCGTGGTCGAACAACCAGTACCTCGACGACCTGCTCCCCAACAGCGAGCTC
>DASXSZ010000001.1:0-2898 GCA_036505735.1 Solirubrobacterales bacterium | reverse complement strand
CTTCTCGACTGCGCGGACGGCCTCGTAGGCCAGCTCCAGCGGGTATCCGCGCCTGACGAGCAGGCCCAGTGCCCGCTCGCGCTCGCGTTCGGAGCCGCAGCTCATCCCCCGCTGCTCGACCAGCTTGATCGCCCGTTCGAGCTGGCTCCCCTCGTCCTCGCAGGCGACGGCCGCCTCGATGTGCTCGGGCGCCACGCCGCGCCCCTCGAGCGATTTGGCGATCCTCCGCGGGCCCCAGCGTGCGAGCTGCCGCTTGTCCTCGGCATAGCGGCGGGCGAAGCTCGCGTCGTCGATCGCCCCCGCGTCGGCGAGCAGGGCGATCACCTCCTCGATCTCGGCCTCCTGCACCCCGCGCTCGGCCAGCCATCCGCGCAGCTCGGACTCGGTGCGCTCCCGGTGGCTCAGCGCTCGCAGCGCGAGCTCGTACGGGTCGTCCGTGCGCCCACCCAAGGGAGCGGTTAGGCAGCCTTCTTCTGCGGCTTGGCCTTGTCCGCGGTCTTCACCGCGTCGGCCGCCTTCACCGCGTCGGCCTCCTTCTCGGCCTCTGGGCGCGCCTCCTCCTCGCCGGCCAAACCGAGCCGCTCGTGAATCTTTCGCTCGAGCTCGGCCGCCAGCTCGGGGTTGTCGCGCAGGAACTCCTTGGTGTTGTTGCGACCCTGGCCGAGCCGCGTCTCGCCGTAGGAGAAGAACGATCCGGACTTCTGGATCAGGTCGTGTTCCAGTGCCATGTCGAGCAGGCCGCCCTCCTTCGAGATGCCGACCCCGTACTCGATGTCGAACTCGGCCTGGCGGAACGGCGGCGCCACCTTGTTCTTGACGACCTTCACCCGCACCCGGTTGCCGACCGCCTCGGTGCCCTCCTTGAGGGTCTCGATCCGGCGGATGTCGAGCCGCTGGCTCGAATAGAACTTGAGCGCCCGGCCGCCGGGCTGGGTCTCCGGGCTCCCAAACATAACCCCGATCTTCTCCCGGATCTGGTTGGTGAACAGGCAGACCGTCTTGGCGCGGTTCAGGTTGCCGGCCAGCTTGCGCAGGGCCTGGGACATCAGACGGGCCTGCAGCCCGACGTGGGAGTCGCCCATCTGGCCCTCGAGCTCGACGCGCGGCGTCAGCGCCGCCACCGAGTCGATCGCGACGACGTCGACCGCGCCGGAGCGCACCAGCACGTCGACGATCTCGAGCGCCTGTTCTCCGTAGTCCGGCTGGGAGATCAGGAGCTCGTCCGTGTTGACCCCGATCTTCCGGGCGTAGTTGGGATCGATCGCGTGCTCGGTGTCAACGAAGGCGCAGACCCCGCCGCGGGCCTGGGCCTCGGCGACGATGTGGTAGATCAGCGTCGTCTTCCCCGAGGACTCCGGGCCGAAGATCTCGACGATCCTGCCCCGCGGCACCCCGCCGACGCCGAGGGCGATGTCCAGCGGCAGCGCGCCGGTCGAGATCGTCTCCACGTCCAGCGCACCGACGTCGCCGAGCTTCATCAGGGCGCCCTGGCCGAAGTTCTGCTCGATCTGCTTGACCGCCGCCTGTAGCGCCTGGTCGCGCGCCTTCGCATCCTTCTCGCCGACCTCTCTCAGGTTGGGCTTCTGATCTGCCATCTGGGTCACCTCTCAGTCCTCTTGGTCATCGGGGGCGGTCGGAAGCTCCAACTCAGCCATCGCCTCGTACTCCGCGCCGGTCCGGCGCAGGTGGGACTTGAAGAGCACCAGACGAGTCGGACGGAAGAACCGGAACATGTGTTCGGGCAGCGGATGCGGCTGGTTCGTGATCAGCGCGGGCTTGCGGCTCCCCCGCGCCTCGGGCTTCACCCGTGCGACGGTCAGGTGCGGCCAGAACGGCCGCTTCTCGGGCTCGTAGAAGCCGCCTTCGACCAGCCGCTCCTCCACCCCCTTCTGCAGCGCCACGATCCCATCCGAGTTCGCCCGGATCGCGATCAGCCGCGGGCGCTTGCCGGGCGGGACCCCGACCGGCTCCGCCGCGAGCTCCACGGCCGGAGCCTCCGCGTCCGTAGCGAAGGCCGCCCTGGCGATCGCCTTGACGTCCTTCTGGGCCTGATAGCCGAGGAAGACCAGCGTTATGTGAAGGGCCTCCGGCCTGATTACGCGCAGGGCCGGATCGGCGAGCGCCGTCCGCTGCCAGTCGACCAACCCCGCCCGGACGTCCTGCGGCAGATCGAGGGCGACGAACAGACGAGCCCTGGGGCTCTTGAGCCTCTCCTTGGCCACGCCAGAACGCTAGAGGCCGGTGCCGACACGACCGCAAGGAGATCTCTCCATCCATCCCGCCGGTTGAGTCCCCGCGGGCCGGTTCTCTCCCCGCCCGAGCAGCTTGTACCGACTGATACGTTTGCTGCGTCTCGTAACCCGAAGGAAGGGGGAAGGTGATGATTGGAGCGCTGATTCTCGGATTGGTCGCCGGTTTCATCGGACGCGCTCTCGTCCCGAACGACGTCTTTCAGGAGATGAAGGGCCCCTCATCGTGGGCCGTCTCGATTCTTCTCGGCCTCGTCGGAGCCTGGGTGGGCTACATGGTCTTCACCAGGGGCCTCGGCATCGGAGACGATGACGCGTTCGACCTCGGAGGGCTCCTGAGCGCGGTGATCGGGGTGGTCATCGTGCTCATTCTGGTCGGCTTCATCGTCCGCCGGATCAACCGGAGGGCCGCACCAGCCTGAGCGCGGCTCAGTCGCCGGTCGGCGACGGGGAGATCTCGCCTCGGCCGGCGATCTGAAGGTTGGCAGGCAGCGTCGCTCCCCAGCGCTCGGCAAGGATCTGCAGGCGGGTGCGCCAGGCGATAATGGCCGCGCGCTGCTCGTTCTGGAAGTGCGGCAGGTCCTCGAAGTCGCGCTCGCGGAGCGCCGCCACGAGCGCGCTCAGGTAGGTGTCCTGGAGGACGAAGGTG